>CAYGQN010000090.1:0-11964 GCA_964351795.1 uncultured Gammaproteobacteria bacterium | reverse complement strand
CATGCCGAGCTGCATCGACAGGATGAAGGGAAAGCTGCCGAGGTCCTTGGCCTTGATGAACTCGCGCTGGCGTTCCTCGTCGCCGTCGCTGGCGAGCACGATGTCCAGCCAGCTGCCTTCGGTCTGGCGCAGCGATTTCAGCACCGGGATGAGGGTGGCGCAGACCGGGCAGGTTGGCGAGAGGAAGAACAGCAGCGTGCTGCGGCCGCTGCCGGCGGTGCCACCGACACGCACGAGCTGGCCGTTGATGTCGGGGAACTGCATTTCCGGTGCCGCCTCGCCCACTTTCGGCCCCTGCCCCACCATGAGCGCGCCGGCCGGGGCAACGCGCTCGTAGAGCACGCCGATCTGGCGCGTCAGTGCGAGCACGGCACCGGCGAGCACCACCACCAGGACCCAGAGAATGATGTTCGATGCGAGCAATGCCTGTTCCATGTCAGCGCAGGGTCTCCAGTTGCGGGGCGTTGGCGATGAGCTGGTTCATCGCCACGTAAAGGATGGCGCCGGCAGCCACGGCCGCGGCCACGGTAAGCCAGTCTAGCCACAGAAGGTCACGGCCGGCGGTCGTCGAGGCGGCCAGCAGCGCCAGCATGATCAGCAGGCCGTTGCGCAGCACCAGCCAGCCACTCAAGGGCTGGCGCGCGGCCGGCCCGGAGCAGCCGCAGTCGATGTCCACGCGGCCACGGGCGATGTTGATGCCCATGGCCAGTGCATACAGGCCCAGCAGACCGGCCGCGGCCAGCAGCGAGACCACGGTGGTGCTGAACACCAGGGCGAAGCCGACGCCGAGCTCCAGCCCGGTGACGGCCCAGGCCGCCGGGCGCACCAGCGCTGCGGGCAGCAGCCGGTACTCGGCCAGGGTGGCGCGGAACAGCGGCTGGGCGCTGAGCTTGTGCCAGCAGGCGCTGAGCAGCAGCACGGCCAGGCCCCAGCGCACGGCCAGAGCGAAAGCGGGATCGATGGCGGTCATGCGGTGCGGGCCCGTCAGGGCGTCGCCGGCACGGCCGGCGTCTGCAGGACGGTCGGCGAGAAACCGAGTTCATCGACCGTGCGCAGGAAGCGCCCGTCCACGGCGTCGTAGACCTGCAGGGCCGGCTCGGCGATGAACAGCGTGAACAGCAGCGGCTGGTTGTCCTGGGTGACCTGGATGGCGGTGGCCAGGCCCTGCAGCGGGATACGGGCGATCTTCCAGCCGGTACGCAGATCGAATACCCACACCTCCTCGCCCGGATCCTTGTGGGAATCCTTGCCGCCGCGGTGCATCAGGGTGTACAGCCGCTCGCTCGCGTGGTGCACGGCCATGTGCTGGACACCGCCGATGCGCCAGCCCTCGGCTTTCTCCGCGGCGGTGGTCAGCGACCAGCGCTCCAGGAACGCCGGCTGCTCGCCGGAGACGTCCACGGGCACGATGTCGGACTGGTTGGTCACGTACAACCAGGTGTCGCCATGGCGTACGGCCTTCTCGGTGACGAAATTCTTCTCGATGTCGAAAAACGGCTTGGTGCGCTTCTTGCCCTTGAGCGCGCCCTTGTCGTCGATGTGCACGGTGAGCATGCTCGCGTCACCGCAGAGCATGTTCCAGCTGCGCTTGCCGGCCGGGTACACGAAGGCGCAGCCGGGTGTTTCGATCTCGCCGACGAACTGCCGCGCCTTCATGTCCACCACCGACACCGACTGTGCGGGGGTGAAGTTGTAGACCATGAGGAACTGCTCGTCATCGCTGAGCGCCGAGTTCCACAGCACCGGCAGCCCTTCCATCCGCTTGGCCGGGATCTCGATTTCCCCGGTGACCGACAGCGTGGTCGGATCGTAGATGGAGATGATGTCGGTGCGCTTGCCGCGGGTGCCGCGCGAGAGGTAGGTCTGCGGGGCGTACAGGGCGCTCCAGTCCTGCGGGATGACCATGCTCAACCACTGGAAGCCGGTACTCATCATGCCGACCATGGTGCCGCTGTCGCCGTCGACGAGAAACGCCTTGCCGGCCTCCATGTGGTTGAAGACGATGTCGTTGACGAGCACCCAATGCGGATTGGGCTTGGCCGGCAGGGTGATGATCCTGCCCTGCTCGGGCGCCAGTTCGGCGTTGCTGTTCGTCACCAGGGCTGCGCCGGCGAGCGCCAGGCTGGCTGCGACCGTCTTCAGGCTCATAACTGGGTTTCCTCGGTGGTTGCCTTGCCACATAAATTAGGACAGATGTCCCAGAGTATAGACCCCGCGCGAACCGCGGCCAATCCCTGACACATTAACAACTTGTGCCGGATCGGCCCAGTAACCTGTGCAACGATGCTGCACCGCGCCGCGTCGGGGGGCTCAGGCCGTCCGGTCCAGCCAGGGCGCCGCCAGCGCGCAGACCTGCGCCAGGCAGGGCCGCAGGAAGTTGCGCGAGGTTTCCGTCTCGCGGCGGGTATGGCACCAGGCGAGAACCGTGAGCCCGCGCGCCAGCAGGAAATCCTCCAGCATCGCCAGTTGTTCGGCCTCGAAGGCGCGGTGGCGGCGATAGCCGGCCAGCCAGGCGGCCAGCAGGGCGTCGAAGTCCGCCGGGCCCGGCTCGACCCGGTGGAAGTACAGCGAGGTCGCCAGATCGTAAGCGTGCCAGCCGAAGCCCGCATCGTCGAAGTCGATGACCATGAACTCCTCGCCCACCCGCATGACGTTCTCGGCGCAGAGATCGGCGTGGATCAGGCCGAAGCGGTCAGCGCCGGTGCCGAAGGCCTGCAGGCGCTCGCGCAGGCGCTGGCGCGCCGCCGACAGCAGTGCCCGCTGCCCGCCGTCGGCCTCGTCGATTTCCCAGAACCGCCCCCACAGCGGCGCCGCGCCGGTGAAGCCATCGGCATCCCAGGCGAAGCGCCGGAAGCCCGGCGGCGGTGACCAGGTGCTGGACTGGTTGTGGATGCGGGCCGCGGTCGCGCCGATGATCTCCATGGCGCTGAGCAGGGTGTCGCGGTCGGGCTGGCTGCCGTCGAGCATGTTGCCCAGTTCCCGCCCGTTCACCCAGTGGCTGAGATCCACCTGGTGGACACCCGGCAGGTCATCATGTTCGACGCGGGCGAACGGTTCACCGTTACGGGCAGGCACGAACGCCGGCACGCGCAGGCCGGCCTGCTCCAGCGCCCGGATCCATTGCAGTTCCGAGACCAGCTCCGCGTCGCTGTGATAGCCCTGGCGGTGCACCTTGAGGGCATAGGACGCCGCGCCGGTATCCACCCGGAACACGGCATTCTCGCGATAGCCCACGAGCGTCAGTGCCGCGTCCGCGGGCAGGCCCCAGGCGGGCAGTGCCCGGGCCGCCAGGCGCGCCATGAGGGCCGCCTGCTCGGCAACGGTGATGTCCTTGCCGGGGCTGGTCATCACCCTGTCACTCAGTGGCCGAAGCGCAATACGACCTTGCCCTGGTGCCCGGCCTTCAGCAGCAGCTCGTGGGCAGCGACGATGTCGTCGAAGGGGTGCACACTGTCCACCACCGGCCGGATCCCGTGGGCATTGACGAATTCCACCATGTTGGCGAACTCTGCCGGTGAACCCATGGTGGAACCGCGGATGGAGACCTGGCGGAGGAACAGCGCCGCCGGGTTGAACCCGCGCGATGGCGCACCGCCAGTGGCGCCATAGGTGACCAGCCGGCCACCCGGGCGCAGGGCATTGAAACAATCGATGAAGCCATCGCCCTGGGTGCCATCGACGATGACATCCACGCCGCCCGAGCTCGCCGTCAGCAGCTGCTTGTCCCAGCCCGGTTCGGTGTAGTTGAAGCCGCCGCGAGCGCCCAGGCGCCTGGCGGTGGCGATCTTGTCGGCGCTGCTGCTGGTGACCCAGGTCTCGCAGCCCAGCGTGACCGCCCACAGCAGGGCGAAGGTGGCCACGCCGCCGCCGATGCCGGTAATGAGCACACGACTGTCGGGGCGGGTCTCACCCTGGCTCATGAGCGCCCGCCAGGCGGTCAGGCCGGCCAGCGGCAAGGCCGCCGCCTCCTCCCAGCTCAGGTGGGCCGGCTTGGCAACGACCGTGTCCACGGGCACGCAGATCGCCTCGGCGAAAGTGCCCTGGTCGGGCATGCCGAGCACGCGGAAATCGGCGCCGAAGCTGCGCAGGCCGAGGCCCCATTCGCGGGCCGGGTAGAGAATGACCTCGCGGCCGACGAGGTCCGTATCCACACCCTTGCCGACCGCGTCGATGACGCCGGCGCCGTCGGAGCCGGCCGTGCACGGCAGCTTGAGGCCCGGGTAGCGGTCGAGTGTGATCCACACGTCACGCCGGTTCAGCGCGGCGCACTTCAGGGCGACGCGGACTTCACCGGCGCCCGGCGCCGGCTCGGGGACCTGTTCAATGGTGAGTCTGTCGGGGCCGCCGGTTTCCCGGAGGATGCAGGCTTTCATGCAGGGGTTGCCTCCCGTGTTCTTCACGGCCGGGGCCGGCCGCTGACTGTGACAGCCGGCATCATACCGCAGGCGCCCGCGGCCGCGGG
Organism: uncultured Gammaproteobacteria bacterium; assembly: GCA_964351795.1. Classification (GTDB taxonomy): domain Bacteria; phylum Pseudomonadota; class Gammaproteobacteria; order JADZEE01; family JADZEE01; genus CAYGQN01. The sequence continues at coordinate 7,502 of CAYGQN010000090.1, read as the reverse complement.
CCCGTACAATCGGGGCCATGGATGTCGGTTCCCGCCAATGGCTGGATGGTCTGTCGGCGCTGGTTGCCGTGCTCGGCAGCCGCGCCTTCGAGGCACGCCTGCTGGCCCTGCTGAACGCCGTCACGCCGGTGGATCACTGCGTGGTGTTCACCTGGGCCGAGGGCGACGGTGCCGGCCACCTGTTCACCCACGGTCGCATGGACCCGGCCCGGGCCGGCGAGCTGGCACGCGATTACGTGGAACGCTGGCACGCGCTGGATCCGCAGTTCGCGCGCCTGCTGCAGGCCGGGCAGATGGACGAGGCCGCGCGGGTGCCGCTGGCGGCCGACACCGACTACGATCCGGCTTATCGCAACCACTTTTTCAATCGCAACGATCTCGTGGACAAGGCATCGACCATCGGCCGGGTGGAAAGCGGCAGCGTGTACTGCAACTTCTACCGGATGGGTTCCTCGGGCCCCTGGTCGGCCGATGACTGGGCCCGGCTGGAACGCGTGCTGCCGCTGATGACCGGCCTCATCTCGGCGCACTACGCGCTGCTGCAGGCGCGCGGCGACGGCGCGGACACCCCCGGCAGCGGCCGCAGCCTGGTGCACACCATCATCGGCCGCGCGGTGCCGCCCTTCGACCGGCTGACCCGGCGCGAACGCGAGGTCTGCGAACGCATCGTGCTCGGCTATACCGCGGTCGGCATCGGCCTGGATCTCGATATCGCCCCCTCCAGCGTGGCCACCTATCGCCGCCGCGCCTATGAGAAGCTGGATATCCATTCCCAGCATGAACTGTTCGCCCTGTGCCTGGCGGCCGCTGGCGGCGGCCAGGTCGATCACCGTGACAGCACGCCGGCCGGCAAGGCCGGTTGAACGGCGTCAATCCACTCGTACCAGCCCGGGAGCCCGTTTCGATGAACAAGACCGAAATCGCCGACGTCGTGGTGGTCGGTGCCGGAGTATTCGGCACCTGGACCGCCGCCTGCCTGCATCGCGCCGGCCTGCGCGTGCAGGTGGTGGAGGCCTTCGGGCCGGCCTGGACCGGCGCCACCTCGGGCGGTGAGAGCCGGGTCACGCGCGCCGGCTACGGGGACGCGGCCCTGTACTCGGAATGGGCGCACCGCTCGCTGGCCGAGTGGCGCGCGCTGTCCACGCGCGCCGGCGTGCCGTTGTTCCACGAGACCGGCGTGCTGTGGATCCACACCGAAGACGACCCGCTTGCCGGCGCATCCGTACGCGTACTGGCGCAACTGGGGATCCCCTTCGAGCGCCTGTCCACCAGCGCCCTGCGCAGCCGCTACCCGGTGCTGCGTGTGGACGCCGGCGAGGCCGGCATCCTCGAACCTGAAGCCGGCGCGCTCATGGCCCGCCGCGCGGTGCAGCAACTGGCGCTGGAACTGCAGGCCGAAGGTGTGCGTTTCATCCCCGGCACGGTGCTGCCGGTGGACAGCGGCGAGGCCCGCGCCGGCGCCCTGCCCGCCCTGCGCCTGGCCGACGGACGGACCCTGGAAGCCGGGCAGTTCGTCATGGCCTGTGGCAGCTGGCTGGATCGCGTGTGCCCGCAGGCGCTGGCGGGGCGACTGTTCGTCAGCCGCCAGGAAGTGGTCTTCTTCGGCGCCGACCGCGCCCGCACCGGCGGCTTGCCGGTGTGGGCCAATTTCCCCTTCTACGGCATGCCGGACTTCGAGGGCCGCGGCTTCAAGGTGGCCAACCATGATCATGGGCCGGTGGAGGACGTGGACCGCGTCGACCGCCGCGTGACGGCAGCCGCCGAAACCTCGGCCAGGGAGTTCCTGGCCCGGCGCTTCCCGGCGCTGGCCGACTGCCCGGTGACCGAAGGGCGGGTGTGCCTGTACGAGAGCAGCCATAACGGGGATTTCGTCATCGACCGTCACCCCGGTCTGGACAACGTCTGGCTGGTCGGCTGCGGTTCCGGGCACGGTTTCAAGCACGGCCCGGCGCTGGGTGCGCATGTCGCCGGCCTGCTGCAGGACCGGGAGCCCCCCATCGAGCGCTTCGCCCTGGCCGGCAAGGGCACCGAGCCGGACCGCGCCGTGCACTAGCCACGGCCGGCCTGGTGGCCCGTGGCCGGGGCGGCGCAATGACGGCCATCGCCGGACCGGCCCGCCAGCGGCGACGGGCGCCGCGCGGGGTCCGGGCCGGTGGCCGGAGGATCGATGCTGCATTGCGGGCGTGCCAGCGGCAGGCCGGCTTCTCCGCCCTGGCGGATTCCCAGGCCCGGGGCCGCCACGGGCGCAACCGCTGACGCCGCCGGCCCGGGTTCCGGCCCCTGTCCACCTGCAGGGGGACAAACCCGGTGCTGCCGATCTGGCATCATCGGTCTCTTCCCGCCCCTTGCATGACGGCGTCGAGGGCAGAACCGGGGCAGCACGCCGCCACCAACGGAGGAACACACCGTGAGCAAGGCATTCGCATCGCAGGCTGATCTCGAGGAAAAGCAGGTCTCATTCACGAAGCTGGCCGAGGGCGCCTATGCCTACACGGCCGAGGGCGACCCGAACACCGGCGTGATCATCGGCGATGACGCGGTCATGGTGCTCGACACCCAGGCGACCCCGGTCATGGCGCAGGATGTCATCGCGAAAATCCGCACCGTTACCGACCTGCCCATCAAGTACGTCGTGCTGACGCACTACCACGCGGTACGGGTGCTCGGTGCCAGCGGCTACGCACCCGAGCACATCATCGCCTCGCGCGACACCTATGACCTCATCGTCGAGCGCGGCGAGCAGGACTGGAAATCGGAGTTCGAGCGCTTTCCGCGCCTGTTCCGCAACTCCGATTCCATCCCCGGCCTGACCTGGCCGACCATCACCTTCAGCGGCGAGATGAGCATCTGGCTGGGCAAGCGCGAGGTGCAGCTCAAGCAGCTGGGCCGCGGCCACACCAAGGGTGACACGGTGGCCTGGCTGCCGGAGGAGAAGGTGCTGTTCAGCGGCGACCTGGTGGAATACGGCGCCACGCCCTACACCGGTGATGCCTACCTGACCGACTGGCCGCAGACCCTGGACAACATCGCCGCCCTGGAACCGGCGGCGCTGGTGCCCGGCCGCGGCGACGCGCTCACCACGCCCGCGACGGTCAAGGCCGCCCTGGATGGCACCCGTGCCTTCGTCACCGCGATGTTCGAGTCGGTGAAGAAAGGCCGCGCGGCCGGTGATGATCTGAACAAGATCTACCGGGATACCTACGCCACGCTGAAGCCGCAGTTCGGTGACTGGGTGATTTTCGATCACTGTCTGCCCTTCGACGTCACCCGCGCCTACGACGAGGCCGGCGGGCTGCGCGACCCGCGCATCTGGACCGCCGAACGCGATTCGAAGATGTGGGAAGACCTGGAGGGCTGAGCAGGCGCCGGTCCTGTGGCGCCGCCGCGCGGGCTGCGGCGCCGGCACATACAAGCGTGCCGACACCGCCAATCGCACCAGGGGAGATGCGCATGAGTGCAGTGTACGAATACCCGCAGTACGCCTTCCGCACGCCGCCGGAACTTGGCCGGGGCGGTGAGGCACATTACCCGGTAGTGATTGTCGGTGCCGGCCCCATCGGCCTGGCGCTGGCGATCGATCTGGATCGCAAGGGTGTGCCCGCGCTGGTGCTGGATGACGACAACACCGTCAGCGTCGGTTCGCGCGCCATCTGCTGGGCCAAGCGCACGCTGGAGATCTTCGATCGCCTGGGCTGCGGCCAGCGCATGCTCGACAAGGGCGTGACCTGGAATGTCGGCAAGATCTTCTTCCGCGATGATCCGCAGCCGCTGTACAGCTTCAACCTGCTGCGCGACCAGGGCCAGCACTTCCCTGCCTTCATCAACCTGCAGCAGTACTACGCCGAGCAGTACCTGGTCGAGGCCGCCGCCGGGCATCCCGGCGTGGACCTGCGCTGGCTGAGCCGGGTCAGTGGCGTCACCCCGCGCGCCGATGGCGTGCTGGTGGACGTGGAAACCCCGGCCGGCAGCTATCGCGTGTCGGCGGACTACCTCATCGCCTGCGACGGCAGCCGCAGCCCGGTGCGCGACATGCTCGGCCTGCAGACCCACGGCCAGACCTTCCAGGATCACTTCCTCATCGCCGACATCCGGATGAACGCGGATTTCCCCACCGAGCGCTGGTACCACTTCGATCCGCCGTTCAACCGCAATTTCTCCACGCTGCTGCACAAGCAGCCGGACAACGCCTGGCGCATCGACTTCCAGCTGGGCTGGGAGAACATCGATCGCGAGGAGGAACTCAAGCCGGAGAACATCGACCGCCGCCTGCGCGCGATGCTCGGCGATGACGTGGAATGGGAGTACGAGTGGTGCAGCATCTACACCTTCCGCTGCCAGCGCCTGGAGCGCTTCATCCACGACCGGGTGATCTTCGCCGGCGACTCCGCCCACCTGGTGTCACCGTTCGGCGCCCGCGGCGCCAACAGCGGCATCCAGGACGTGGACAACCTCGCCTGGAAGCTGGCGCTGGTGCTGCAGGGCAAGGCCCCGCGCGCCCTGCTCGACACCTACCATGACGAGCGCAGCTACGCCGCCGACGAGAACATCGCCAACTCCACGCGCGCGACCGATTTCATCACCCCCAAGACCGCCGCCAGCCGCGCCATCCGCGATGCCACGCTGGAGCTGGCGAGGCACCACGAGTTCGCGCGTCAGCTGGTGAACAGCGGGCGGCTGTCGGTGCCCTCGGTGCTGGCGGAATCGCCGCTGAACACCGCGGACGAGGACGCCTTCAGTGATCGGCTGCGTCCGGGCACGGCCTGCGTGGATGCCCCCATTCGCTTCGGCGGCACCGATGGCTGGCTGCTGCGCAATCTCGGCGAGCAATTCCAGGTGCTGCATTTCGCCGCTGACGAACCGCCTGCCGGGCTCGATGTGCTGGCCGGCGAGGGCGTGCCGATCCGGCCGCTGGTGGTGGGTGGCCGGGGCGGTGACATCGTCGATCGCGATGGCCTGCTGGCCGCGCACTTCGATGCCCGCCCGGACACGACCTACCTGCTGCGGCCCGACCAGCACGTGGCCGCGCGCTGGCGGCGATTCGACGCCGATGCCGTGGCGGGGGCGCGCGACCGCGCCTGCGCGCTGTGACGGAGCCCGCTGCCATGAACGACACCCCGGAGCCGCTGAACATCCGCAATGCCGACGAGTTCTATGCCCGCCTCATCGGTGTCATCGAGGCGGTGCCCGAGGCGCGCCGCGAGGAGGCGATGGGCCGGCTCATCCTGCTGCTGGCCAACGCGGTCGGCGACCGCGAGCGGCTGGACCGCATCCTCGACACCGTGCGCGCGGCCTTCGACTGATCGCGCCGGCCCGGCCGGCGGACCATCCGCCCCGCCCAGGCCGGCGGTGGGCGCAGGGCCACCCTACTCCGCGTCGGGCTGGTTCTCCGGCGCCGCGCTGTCGAAGGCCGGCAGGGTCAGGCAGTGCTGATCAATGGCCACCAGCCGCGGGCAGGCCGACAGGTCGCAGTCGAAACGCCGGGCGTTGTACATCTGCGGCACCAGGCAGATGTCGGCCAGGGACGGGCTGTCGCCGAAACAGAAGGCCGTGCCCGGGCTGTACTCGTTGACCAGCTGCTCCAGCGCCGCGAAGCCGCGCTCCACGTTGGCCCGGTACCAGCCGTTGCGGGCGTCCTCGTCGATGCCGAGTGCCTTCAGCGCCACCAGCACCGAGAAATTGTTCAGCGGATGGATGTCGCAGGCAATCAGCAGCGCCATCTGGCGCACGCGTGCCCGGTCCAGCGGTGCCGTCGGCAGCAGCCCCGGCGCCGGCCACGTCTCCTCCAGGTACTCGATGATGGCGAGCGACTGCGACAGCCTGTCATCGCCAATCCGCAAGGTCGGCACCAGGGCCTGCGGGTTGATGGCCCGGTAGGCCTCACCCTGCTGTTCACGGTGGCGCAGGTGGATGGAGGTGCGGGTGTAGTCCAGGCCCTTGAGGTTGAGCGCGATCCGCACGCGGTAGGCCGCCGAGGACCGGTAGTATCCATAGAGTTCCAGGTGCATTCGCTGTGCCCTCCGCTGCCGCCATTGGCCGCCGGCATTATCACCAATGACCCGCTGCCCTGCATCCGGGCCCTCAGGGGTCGCCGGCGGGCGCCCGCAATACCAGCAGGCGGAAACTGGCCAGCCCCAGCACCGCCATCGCGAACACGCCCACGGCCATCGGCAGCGCCGTGCCGTCCCAGGCATAGCCGACCAGCATCGCCACCAGCGAGGCAATGAGCATCTGGCCGAAGCCGATCAGTGCCGAGCCGGTGCCGGCCAGGGTCGGATGCGGCGCGATTGCCGCCGCGTAACACTGCGCCAGGGTGAAGGCCATGCCTGTCATGGTGAGGATCTGCGGCAGCAGGATCCCGGCGACGCTGTCCAGGCCCGCGAGCACCAGCACGAGCATGATCGCCCCGCCGGCCACCGTGAGAAGCGTGCCGGCACCGATCAGCCGCCTGGCACCGAAGCGGCCATGGATGCGGCCGGCCACGGTGCTGAAGATGAAATAGGTGATGCTCAGCGTGGTGAACAGCAGGCCGAACCGCGCCGGGCTGACGCCCAGGCCGTCGATGAACACGTACGGTGCCCCGGCGATGAAGGCGAACAATGCCGAGTACACGCCGGCGCCGGTGAGCAGGTAGCCGGTGAACACGCGGTCCGACAAGAGGATGCGCAGGCCCAGCATCTGGCCGCGGAACCCGCCCTGGCCGCGGCGCTCCGGCGGCAGCGTCTCCGGCACGCGCAAACCGTACAGCAGCGCCAGCAGGCAGGTGACCCCGAGCAGGCTCCAGAACACCGCGTGCCAGTGGAAGTGCGTGACCAGCAGCCCGCCGGTAGATGGCGAGAAGGCCGCGACGATGGCCATGCCGCTGGTGGCATAAGCCATCATGCGGCCGCTGTCGGCCGCCCCGTAGCGATCACGCACGATGGCGCGGGCATTGACCACGCAGCAGGCAGCACCCAGCGCCTGGCCGACACGCCCGGCCAGCAGCCAGAAATAGTCCGGCGCCAGCGCACACAGGGCACAACTGGCGCCGTACAGCGCCAGCCCGCCAAGCACCACCGGCTTGCGGCCGAAGCGATCCGAGAACGGCCCGAACACCAGGTGGCCGATGGCGAAGCCGAGCATGAAAAGCGTCAGGCTGAGCTGGGCGCCGGCGGCATCCACGCCGAAATCCGCCGCCAGGGCCGGCAGGCCCGGCAGGTACATGTCGGTGGACATCGGCCCCATGCCCAGGCACAGCACCAGCGACAACAGCGTCGCGTCGAGCCGGAATCGCGGCGCCGTCAACCCCGCGCCCTGCCGCCGGCGGCGAAGGCCGCGGCCTGCTCCCTGGCAAAGTCGGCCAGCGACCGCGGCGGCCGGCCGCTCATCCGCGCCACGTTGTCGTTGACGGGCGCCTCGCCGTCGGCGGCCAGCATGGCGAACAGGGCCAGGCGCATGCGTCGCTCCCAGGGCGGCGTGCGATCGGCCCGCATCAGCAGGCCGGCCAGCCACGCCGCCCTGGGAGC
>CAYGQN010000089.1:0-12039 GCA_964351795.1 uncultured Gammaproteobacteria bacterium | reverse complement strand
GTGTGGAACTCGACTTCCCGCGCGCGGCCATCCCGCCGCTGCCGCCGCTGGCGGGCCCCGTGGCCGGCCCCGGCGATGATCCGCTCGAGCGTGGCCGCTACCTGCTGGTGCTGGCCAACTGCCTGACCTGTCATTCGCCCTCCCGCGAGGGTCGCCTGATCGAATCCCGCTACCTGGCCGGCGGCGTGAGAATCACCGCCCCCTTCGGGGTGCTCTCCACTCCCAACATCACCCCGGACCGGGCCACCGGCATTGGTGATTACACCGAGGCGGACTTCATCCGCCTGATGCGCGAGGGCATCAAGAAGGACGGGGCGCCGCTGTACCTGAACTACATGCCCTGGTACGTGTACCGGAACATGACCGATGCCGACCTGCGCGACATGTTCCGCTACCTGCAATCCATCGAGGCCATCGAGAACAACGTCTACGATCCCGCCAACCAGTTCCCGCTGGGCGGCTGAACGCCCCGATGAGCGACATGGCCGACGGACAGGGCGCGCAGCCGGCGGACGTGCCGCTGATGCACACCGAGCCCGGGGACATCACGCGCTTTCCGGACATCCACGAACTCGCTGGCAGGGTCCGGTTCTCGCCGGCGACCGGGCGCATCTGGCTGCACGATGCGCGCATGGTGCTGGTGCCGGACTTCATGCTGGCCGACCTGCGCTACGAGATCATCCAGGCCGTGGGCATCGAGCGTGCACGGCAGATCTACATGCGCATCGGCTACTACCAGGGCACGCACGATGCCGCCATGCTGCGGGACCAGGGCGTCGCCGCCCGGCGCTCGGCACTGGTGGCCTCGGGGCCGCTGCTGGCCGCCATCCAGGGCCTGCTGGCCACCGACCCGGGGCAGGTGGCCTCGGACGTGCGCGACGGGCACTTCCACGCCGACCATCCCTGGGGGGAATCGGTGGAGGCGCAGGCCCATGTCTCGCGTTTCGGCACCAGCACCTACCCGGTGTGCTGGCGCCTTACCGGTTACGCCAGCGGCATTGCCAGTGAACTCATGGGCGAGCCGATCCTGTTCCGCGAGGTGGAATGCGCGGCCATGGGCCATGCCCGTTGCCGCGGCGTCGGCCGGCCCATCCGCCACTGGGGCGAGGACATCGGTGACGCCGGATTCCCCCAGGAACAGCACCGAGGTGTCGGTGCTGTTCCTGGGGGAATCCGGCGTGGGCAAGGGCATGTTCGCCCGTGCCCTGCATCGCATGAGCGCGCGCGCCGGCGGGCCGTTGGTGAGCGTGAACTGCGCGGCCATCCCCGATGCCCTGGTGGAAGCCGAGCTGTTCGGCGTGGACAAGGGTGCCTACACCGGCGCCACGGCCTCGCGGGCGGGACGCTTCGAGCGCGCCAGCGGCGGCACGCTGTTCCTGGACGAGGTGGGCAGCCTGTCGTTCACGGCCCAGGGCAAGCTGCTCCGGGCCCTGCAGGAGCGGGTCATCGAACGCGTCGGCGGCAGCGCCGAGATTGCCGTGGACACGCGCGTGGTGGCGGCCACCAACACGCACCTGGCCGAGGCGGTGCGCCGCGGCCGCTTCCGCGAGGACCTGTACTACCGCCTGAACGTGTTCCCGATCGACATCCCGCCGCTGCGCCAGCGCCGCGAGGACATCCCGCTGCTGATGGACTGCTTCCTCGAGCGCAGCCGCAAGCGCCTCGGCAAGGACATCGCCGGCTATACCGAGGACGCCGTGGACGCACTGTGCGCCTATGCCTGGCCGGGCAACATCCGGGAAATGGAGAACATGATCGAACGCGCCTGCATCCTGGCCTCCGAGGGCGAGGCGCTGGAGCCCTGGCACCTGTTCAGCGGCGGCGAGCCCTTGCCGGAGGCCATCCTGCGGCCGGACGCCGCCGGGATGCTGGCGCAGCGCAGCGGCGACAGCGCTGTCCCGGCACCGGCGGGCGAGCCGGAGACCCCACCCGCCGGCGCGGCGCCGGACCCGCTGGATGCCCTGCTCGGCCAGGGCCTGAGCCTGGAAGCGCTCAACCGTGAGCTCATGGCCCGGGCGCTGGCCCAGGCCGGCGGCAACCTGTCGGCGGCAGCGCGCCTGCTTGGCATGACCCGCGATCAGTTCGACTATCGCTGGCGCCGCCGCAGGGCCGGCCCGTCACGCCCACGGTGATTTGACGCAAGCTGTGTGATTTCACGCAGTCGGTGCAGTGGTGCTGCGGGATACCGCGCAGCGGCGGTCCAGCGGCAGCGCCGGCGTTCGGAGGCCCAACGCGGGCTGACGCCACTGCGCAGCCCTTGCTGCGTTCGCACAAACGTTCCACTGACAGCGACTTGCGTGGCGCGTGTCGCTGCCGGCCGGATGCGTCTCGCGGCCGAGGGTCGCTGGCCTGCATCTTGCAAAACCGCATGGGTCACCGGCCTGCAGCCCGGTGCACGACAGGCCTGCACAAACGCACCCGGGGGGGAGCCATGAAATTCAGCCTGCTGTTCCTGACAGCCTACGATCCGCACACCCATGGCAGTGAACGGGACCTCTACGAGCAGATGCTGGCGCAGGTGGATTTCGCCGAGGCGGCCGGCTTCCACCGCGTGTGGATGGCCGAGCATCACGTGGGCGGTTACGGCGGCCAGTTGCCCTGCGTGCCGGTGATGCTGAGCGCCGTGGCGCAGCGCACCCGGCGTATCGGCCTGCGCTCGGGCGGGGTCTGCGTGCCCCTGCACAAGCCGCTGGAGCTGGCCGAGCAGCTGGCGATGGTGGACGTGCTGTCCGGGGGGCGCCTGGAAGTCGGTTGCGCCAACGCCTTCCTGCCCTACGAGTTCGATGCCTTCAACATCAGCATGGACGAGAGCCGCGAGCGCTTCCGCGAGAGCATCGAGATCATGCGGGGCCTGTGGTCGAACGAGCGCTTCTCCTACGCCGGCAAGTACTCGCAGCTCGATGATGTGCAGCTCACGCCCCGGCCCCTGCAGCGCCCGCACCCGCCACTGTCGATTGCCACCATCATGACGCGCGAGTCCTTCGAGTACGCCGGCGCGAATGCCTTCAACCTGATGGTCGTGCCCTACATCAACTCGCTGGATGACGTTGCCGAGCGGATCGGCTGGTACCACGACAGCCTGCGCGCCAACGGCCACGACCCGGCGGCCTTCAACGTCATGGGCGCCTTCCACCTGTTCTGCCACGAGAACCATGACCACGCCTATGCGCACATGCGCAGGCCGATGGTCGAGTACCTGAAGAACGTGCGCGACTCGGCCGGCCGCGGCCGCTTCGGCAAGGGCTATGCCGGCTACGAGAAGATGGCCGCCGGCATACAGCAGCTCATGGACAACTACGACCTCATGTTCGCCGAGCGCACGCTGTATGGCACCCCTGAAAAATTGATAGCACAATCGAGGGCGGCGGAAGCAGCCGGCCTGACGGAAATCTCCCTTATCACCATTCTGCCGGCGGTATCGGCCGAGGACAGCATGCGCTCGCTGCGAATGTTCGCCGAGCAGGTCATGCCGGCCTTCAGCCAATAGCGCCGCCCGCCGCAAGCCCACCGGCTGCCCGAACCGACAGGAGACAAGCCATGAGCGACTACGAGCCTGCGATCAAGGGTCTGCACCACAACGCCTACCGCGTGCGCGACAGCGAGGAGACGCGGCGCTTCTACGAGGATTTCCTCGGCCTGCGACTGGCCAGCTCGCTGCACGTGAGCGAGACCAAGACCGGCCGCCCGCTGAAGTTCCTGCACACCTTCTACGAGATGGCCGACGGCTCCTTCCTGGCCTTCTTCGAAGTGCCGGACGGCCAGCACGAGGGCATGTTCCACGAGCGCTCGGATTTCGACCTGCACATTGCCCTGGAGGTCCCGGACATGGACACGCTGGCGGACTACAAGGCCAGGGGCGAAGCCGCCGGCATGAAGGTGCGGGGCATCTCCGACCACGGTTTCATCCATTCGATCTACTTCACCGACCCCAACGGTTACCAGGTGGAACTGACCTGCAAGGCCGCAGACTACGAGCAGTGGGCCGAGCAGGAACGGCGCGAAGCACACGACATCCTCGCTGCCTGGCAGTCCGGCAAGTCCCTGGCCAATGCCGGCTGAACCCCGCAAGGACCCCGACCCGCGATGATCCTCGAGCCCGATTACGAATGCCGCGACCCGGCCACCCAGCGCAGCGAGGACGACCAGCTGTTGCGCCGGCAGCTGGCCTACCTGTTCGAGCGGTCCGGCTTCTACCAGGCCAAGCTGCGCGAGGCCGGTTACAAACGCGCCGAGGACATCGACGGCCTGGCCGGCCTGGCCGGCCTGCCATTCACCGTGAAGGACGAGATCCGGGCGACCCAGGCCGGGCAGCCGCCGCTGGGTGCGCACCTGGCGGCGGATCCGGCGTCGATACGGCGCATCTACTCCACCAGTGGCACGACCGGGACGCCCTGTTACATCGCCCTGACCGAGGCCGACCTCGCCGTGTGGGCAACCAACACGGCGCGCTCCTACACGGCGGCCGGTTTCCGTCGTGGTCAGCGACTGGTGGTGACTTTCAACGCCGGGCCGTTCGTGGCCGGCGCCGCCTACTACGGCTTCGACCGTCTCGGGGCGACGGTCATCCCGGTGGGCATGGGCAACACCGAGCGCCTGGTCGGCGCCGTGCGCAATCTCGGCGGTGGCGCGGCCGGTATTTCCTGCACGCCCTCCTACGCCCTGTACCTCATCGACTGGTGTCGGGAGCACGGCATCGATACCCGCACGCTCGGGATCCGCAACATCTCCACGGCCGGGGAACCCGGCGGCGGCGATCCGGCCATCCGCGAACGCGTGCAGAGCGCCTTCGGCTGCACCCTGCGCGAAGCCATGGGCATCGGTGACATCTCCACGTCCATCTGGGGTGAATGCGAACACGAGGGCGGCATGCATTTCTCCGCCCGGGGCAACACCTTGGTGGAGCTCGTCGACCCGGACAGCGGCGAGGTCATGCCCTGGGAGGACGGTGCCCAGGGCGAGCTCGTCTACACCTCGCTGCGGCGCGAGGCGATGCCGCTGCTGCGCCTGCGCAGCCGCGACCACGTCCGGGTCAACGCCCGGGCCTGCGCCTGCGGCCGGACCAGCCCCCGCATCCGTTGCATCGGCCGCACCGACGACATGCTCATCGTGCGCGGGGTCAACCTGTTTCCCAGTGCCCTGCGCGAGGTGCTGGCGGATTTCCGGCCGCGTATCGGCGAGGCCTTCGTGCTGCGGCCCACGCGCAGGGGCGTGTCACAGGAGCCGCCGCTGCCGCTCGTCGTTGAGCTGGCCGAGGAGGAGGCTGCCGCGGACGCGGCACTGGCCGAGGCCATCCGCAGCGCGGTGCGCTCGCGGCTGGTGGTCAACACCGAGGTCCGGCTGGTGCCCTACGGCAGCCTGGCCCGGCAGGAATACAAGTCGAAACTGGTGGATTATTCCGAGGCAACATGACACCGGCCCGCCGGCTTATGCAGGCGCGACCACAAGCCAGGAACAAACCGACTGAAAACCGATAACCAGGGGGGGATCCCATGAGCAAGCCCGTGCTGTACCAGTTCGCCATTTCACCGGCCTGTCAGCGGGTGTTCGCGGTCATGGCCCACAAGGGCATTGACTACGACACGGTCGAGGTGGACATCTCGCAGAAGCAGCGGCCGGCCGAGTTCACCCGGGTCTCGCCGTTCGGCAAGGTGCCGGTGCTGGAACACGATGGCAATCTCATCATCGATTCCAACGTCATCATGCAGTATCTGAACGACGTCTGGCCGGAGCCGCCGATGATGCCCGTCGAGCCGGTGGCCCTGGCCCGCGCCCGGCGCTGGCTGGCCTGGGCGGATCGTGAACTGCTGGACAAGGACGCCCGTTTCACCCACGTGGAGACCGATCGCGACCGCAAGCGCGCGCTGGCACAGGAACTGCTCGATGGCGTGCACCACCTGGACGCGGAACTGGCCGGTGTCCCCGACCTGTTCTGCGGCAAGGCGCTGTCGCTGGTGGACTGCGCGCTGGCGCCGGCGCTCGCCTTCCTGCCGATCTGGTCATCGATCATCGGCGATACCCGCTACGCCGGCTACACCCACGTGCAGGCCTACACTGCACGCCTGCGCCAGAACGACACCCTCGCGGCCAACGTGTTCAACATACCCGCCGAGGTCTACGAGGGCTTCTTCACGGCGGTGCTGGAGCAGGGTATCACCGTGCCCTGAGCCCTGGCCCGGAGCCGGCGCGCCCGCGTCAGGGGCGCCAGCGTCCAGGCGTGACAGCCAGCGGCGGGCCTGCTCGCGATCGGTGCCGGCGGCTTCATCGCCGCCGTCATCCTGGCGTAATCTCCCGCCGTCAGCCTTTGCGTTTCGGGTTCTGCCCGGCAACGAAGGCAGCGTCAATGACACGCGCGCTCGACAGGCTGCACGACAAGGTGTTCTCGGCGCTGTACTCGCGCAGCCTCGTCTACAACACCTGCTGGGAGGATCCGGCCGTCGACCGGCAGGCCCTTCGCATCGGTCCCGATGATCACGTGCTGGTCATCGCCAGTGCCGGTTGCAACGCGCTCGACTACCTGCTGGACGAGCCGGCCGCGGTGTCCGCCGTGGACATGAACCCGCGCCAGATCGCGTTGCTGGAACTCAAGCTCGCCGGGATCCGCACGCTCGCCTTCGAGGATTTCTTCGCGCTGTTCGGCGACGGCCGGCACCCGGCTTTCCAGGCGCTTTACAGAACACGTCTGCGCCCGCAACTCGGCCCCTTTGCGCGCGAGTACTGGGACGGCCGGGGCCACGTGTTCGCCGCGGCAGCCGACGCACCGGGCGGCCTGTACTTCCACGGCCTGAGCGGCAAGGTGGCGCGGGCCTTCCATGCCTACCTGAAGTTGCGGCCGGCGCTGCGCCAGGGCATCGAGGCGATGCTCAGGGCCGACTCCCTCGACGATCAGCGCGCCATCTTCGATGAGCGGGTGATGCCGCACATGTGGGGCGCACGCATGGACTGGCTGCTGTCGCGACAGCTGACCATGAGCATGCTCGGGGTGCCGCATCCGCAGCGCCGGGAGGTCGAAGCCCAGCATGCCGGCGGTGTCGCTGCATTCATCCGTGATGCCATCGGCTACGTGTTCCGTGAACTGCCGCTGCGCAGCAACTACTTCTGGCGCCTGTACCTGCAGGGTCGCTACACGCCCGAGTGCTGCCCCGAGTACCTGCGTCCGCACAACTTCCAGCGCCTGCAGGCCGGGCTGGTGGATCGACTGCGCCACCACACCTGCCCGATCACCGGCTTCCTGCAGACCACCCGCACGCCGGTATCGCGCTTCGTGCTGCTCGATCACATGGACTGGATGAGCGCCTGCCTGCCGGCGGCGCTGGCCCAGGAATGGGCCGCGATACTCGACCGGGCCACGCCCGATGCCCGCATCATCTTCCGCAGTGCGCATGCCTGGCCGCGCTACCTCGAGGCCGTCACGGTGCCGGCGCCGGGCGGCGCGGTGCCGCTGACCAGCCGGCTGCGCTTCCAGCCGGAACTGGCCGCCGCACTGCAGCCGGCCGACCGCGTACACACCTACGCGGGCTTCCATATCGCCGACCTCGCCGCGTGAACATCCCGCTGGCCGGCGAGTTCACTGTGCTCCGGCACCTGCTGCGCGGCCAGCCGCGTGGCGGCAGCCTGCAATCACGCCTGGAGGCCTTCTACGCGCCGCAGGCCGGGGATTACGACCGCTTCCGGGAACGCCTGCTGCATGGTCGCTCGGCACTCATCGACGCGCTGGACCTGCAACCCGGGCACGCGGTGGTGGAACTCGGCGCCGGCACCGGCTGGAACACGCGCCACTACCACGCGCTGCTGCCTTTCCTGCGCGAGGTGTGGCTGGTGGATCTGTGCCCGTCGCTGCTGGCCCGCGCAGCTGCACGCCTGGCCGGCCAGCCGCGGGTGCAGATCTGCCAGGCGGATGCGGCCAGCTTCGCGCTCGCGGCGCCCGTGGACCGCGTCTACCTGTCCTACGCGCTGACCATGATGCCGTCCTGGGAAGCCGTCATCGACAATGCCCACCGGATGCTGCGCCCCAGTGGCCTCATCGGCCTGGTGGATTTCTTCCTGCCCGCGCCGGGCAGCGGTGACGGCCCGCGCGTGTCGCCGGCGGCGGCCTGGTTCTGGCGCCGCTGGTTCGCCCACGATGGCGTTTATCTCGGGCCGGAGCGCCTGGCCCGCCTGCACGAGCGTTTCGAGCCGGTGAGCTGTCGCCAGCGGCTGGGGCGTGTGCCCTTCCTGCCGGGGCTGCGGGTGCCCTGGTACCTGTTCATCGGTCGACGCCGCGGCTGAGTCGCCCGCCGCCGCGGCGGCGGCTTGCAAGGCCGGCCGGCGTCGGTCGACACTGCCGGCCATGATCGACTCCTCGAGGCTGCCGCCCGGGCCCGCGCTCCCGCCTGCTGTGCAACTGCTGCGCTATTCCTTCCGCCCGCTGGAGTTCCTCGACGCCTGCGCCAGCCGCTACGGCGACACCTTCAGCTGGCGCCTGTCCGGCTTCGGCACGCTGGTGCTGCTGGGCCGGCCGGCCGACGTGCGGGAGGTGTTTCGCGGCGATCCGGAGGTGTTGCATGCCGGCGAGGGCAACGCGCTGCTGTCCAGCGTGGTCGGCCGGACCTCGGTGCTGGTGCTCGACGGCGCGCAGCATCGCGAGCAGCGACGGGTGATGCTGCCGCCGCTGAAGGGCGAGCGGATGCGGGCCTTCTTCGCTGCCATGCAGGCCGAGACGCTGGCGGTGGCCGCCGACTGGCGCCGCGCCGGCGGCGAGGTGCGTGCCGATCAGGCCATGCAGACCATCACCCTGCGCGTGATACTGCGGGCCGCGCTCGGCCTGGCCCCGGGGGCGGAGCTGGCCCGCTTGCAGGCGGACATGGCCGCCCTGCTGGCGCACGTCCGGCATCCGCTGGCCCTGGTGATGTGGAACCTGTTCCCGCCGGATCGCTTCGAGCACTCGCGCCTGGTGCCCTACTACCGCCGCAAGCGGCGTTTCGATGCACTGCTGCTCGCGGCCATTGCCGACCAGCAGGGCATGCCGGCCGCGGCCAGGCCCGAGGGGCTGCTGACCGATCTGCTGGCGGCACGGCACGAGGACGGCCGCCCCCTGGATCGCCAGGAACTGCGCGATGCCATTGTCACCGTGCTTGCCGCCGGGCACGACACCACGGCCCTGGCGCTGGCCTGGACGCTGGAGCAGCTGCTCGGGCAGCCGGCGGCCATGGCCCGCGTGGAGGAGGAGCTCGACCGTGTCTGCGGCAATGCGCTGCCCGGCCCGGAAACGCTCGGGCAGCTGACCTGGCTGGATGCGGTCATCCGGGAGGCACTGCGCCTGCGCACCGTGATCCCCTTCGTGGTGCGGGTGGTGAAGGCGCCGGTCAGCGTGGGTGGGGCGACCTATCCGCGCGGGGTGGTGCTGTGCCCGGCCATCCACGTCATCCACCGGCGCGAGGACCTGTACCCCGAGCCCGCGCGGTTCCGCCCCGAGCGTTTCCTGGAGCGCCGCTTCGGCCCCCACGAGTGGCTGCCCTTCGGCGGCGGCAACCGCGCCTGCCTGGGCCAGGCATTCGCCCTGTACGAGATGAAGGTGGTGCTGGCGACGCTGCTGTCGGTGCTGCGGCTGGACCGGCCGGCAGGGGCGGTGTCCAGGCCCGTGCGGCGCGGGATCTCGGTGGGGCCGGGTGATGGCGCGAGGCTGCGCGTGCTCGGCGCCCGCGCGGATTTCTGAGGGCTGCGGGGCGACGGGCCCGTGCCGCGATGGCGGGCCCGCCATTGCCGCCCTGCTCAGAACTCCGGCGCGAGGGTGAGCTTCAGGCCCGACAGATCGTCGTACATGGGGATCTGGCAGCTCAGGCGCGAGTTCTCCTGGTAATGCCCGGAATCCTCCACCAGCACCTGTTCGGTTTCGTTGGCCGGGCGCAGGCGGCCGAGCCACTCCGGGTCCACGTAGACATGGCAGGTGGTGCACACGCACTGGCCGCCGCAGATGGCCTCCACGGGCAGGTTGGCGTCGCGCAGGATTTCCATGACGGTGAGCCCCTCCCGGGCCGGGAGTTCATGCTCGGTGCCCTGGCGATCGGTTACGAAGATACTGGTCATGATGGCAGCGTTTTCCTTTCGGGTTGTCAGAGTCGTACGTATTCGAAATCCACCGGCTGGTTGTTCACGCCGATACGCGGCGGCGCGATCCAGTTGGCATATTGCCCCACGCCGGTGACCGGCACCATCAGCGAGCCCACGTATTCGTGGTCGTTCTCGTTCGGCAGCCATTCGTCGCGGCGGGCCGTCCACTCCTGCGCCGGCAGGATCCGGCCTTCCGGGCTGACGTGCAGGCCGCCGTACTCGCCGATGGCGCGGTGGAAGGCGCGGTGCGGCAGCGTGAGTTCGAAGTCGATGCCGGCCTCGCGGATGAGCCGGTTCCAGCGGTCCACGCCGCGCTGGCAATCGGCGATGTAGTCATCGCGCAGGCGCTCGTTGATCACCTTGATGGCCGGTTCCTGCACTTCGCGGAAGGCCTCGCCATCCAGGCGCAGCACCGTGTAGGAATCGTCGTGCAGCTGGTGGTCGTCCTGCTGGCGCGACTCCTGGTAGCGCCCTTTCAGGCCCTGGGTGAAGTAGTTGGCCGCGTTGGTGGACTGCTCCGAGCCGAACAGGTCCTCGGACACGCTGAAGTGGAAGTTGATGTATTTCTGGATGGTCGGCAGGTCGATGCCGCCGTGCCGGCGCACGTCATCGGTGCGATGCTCGCGCATGATGTCGCAGGCGCGCTGGATGATGCGCGCCACGCCGGTCTCGCCCACGTACATGTGGTGGGCCTCTTCGGTGAGCATGAACTGGCAGGAACGCGCCAGCGGGTCGAAGGCGGATTCGGCCAGCGAGGCCAGCTGGTACTTGCCGTCGCGATCGGTGAAGAAGGTGAACATGAAGAACGACAGCCAGTCCGGGGTCTTCTCGTTGAAGGCGCCGAGGATGCGCGGATTGTCCGCGTCGCCGGACTGGCGCAGCAGCAGCTCCTCGGCCTCCTCGCGCCCGTCGCGGCCGAAGTGCGCCATGAGCAGGTACACCATGGCCCACAGGTGGCGGCCTTCCTCCACGTTCACCTGGAACAGGTTGCGCATGTCCAGCAGCGACGGCGCGGTGAGCGCCAGCAGGCGCTGCTGCTCCACCGAGGCCGGCTCGGTATCGCCCTGGGTGACGATGAGCCGGCGCAGCGGGCCCCGATACTCACCGGGCACGGACTGCCACACCGGCTCGCCCTTGTGGTCGCCGAAGGCGATGGTCTTGTCGCCGCTGTTCTCCGCAAGGAAGATTCCCCAGCGGTACTCCGGCATCTTCACGAAGTCGAAATGGGCCCAGCCGTCGCGGTCGACGCTGATGGCGGTGCGCAGGTAGACGTCGCGATCCTGGCCAATTTCCGGGCCGCGCTGCTGCCACCATTGCATGTACTTCGGATGCCAGGCCTCCAGCGCCCGCTGCAGGCGCCGGTCGGAGGCGAGGTCCACGTTGTTCGGAATCAGTTCGTCGTAGTTGACCTTGGCGGTCATCGTTTTCTCCTTGGGCGCCGGGCCAGGTGCGGGCCGGGACGCGGCTGGCCGCGCTAGACGCGGCGGCGATTGTAAGCGGCGCGCTGGCCGCTGCCGTACAACACCAGGGCGCCTTTGTCGCCCACGGCGTTCGGGCGCTGGAAGATCCAGTTCTGCCAGGCGCTGAGCCGGGCGAAGATTTTCGATTCCATGGTCTCGGGGCCGGCGAAGCGCAGGTTGGCCTCCATGCCGCTCAGCGCATCGGGGGAGAAGCTCGCGCGCGCCTCCAGGGCAATGCGCAGTTCGTCTTCCCAGTCGATGTCGTCGGGAATGAAGGTCACCAGGCCGGCGGCTTCGGCGGTGCTGGCATCCATGGCCTCGCCGATGCGTTCGGCCAGCGCCGCCGGTTGCGCCGGCTGGCCGGGAAAGCGGGCCTGCAGCCGGGTGAGGCCGTGCACCATGGGGTAGGGGCCGAAATTCATCCCGGTAAGCATGATGCTGGCGGCCGGTCGCGGGTCGTCCTCGAAGCCGCCGTCCAGCATGAAGCTCTGGT
>CAYGQN010000088.1:0-12079 GCA_964351795.1 uncultured Gammaproteobacteria bacterium | reverse complement strand
GTGTCAGCGCCTTGCCGAGATCGTGCACCAGTGCGGCCCAGACGACGGCCGGAGCCGCTTCCAGCCGCACCGCCTGGTCCAGCACCAGCAGGATGTGCTCGCCGGTATCGATCTCCGGGTGATACCGCGCCGCCTGCGGGACGCCGAACAGGGCGTCGATCTCCGGGAACACCACCGCCAGGGCGTCGCAATCTCGCAGGGTTTCAATAAAGCGTCGCGGCCGGGCGCTGGCCAGCGCCCGGGCCAGTTCCTGTTGCACGCGCTCGGCCGACAGGCTTTCCAGTTCGCCGGAGGCGGCCATCGCCCGCATCAGCGCCATGGTTTCCGTGGCCACCCGGAAATCCAGCGTGGCGGCGAACCGCGCCACCCGCAGCACGCGCAGCGGATCCTCGACGAAGGCCGGCGAGACGTGGCGGAGCACGCGGGCCTGCAGGTCCTGCTGGCCGCCGTAGGGATCGATGAGCCGGCCGTCGTCGTCTTCGGCCATGGCATTGACGGTGAGATCCCGGCGCGAGAGATCCTGCTCCAGGGTCACGTCCGCGGCGGCGTGGAATTCGAAACCGCCGTGGCCGCGCCCGGACTTGCGCTCGGTGCGCGCCAGGGCGTACTCGGCGCCGGTGACCGGGTGCAGGAATACCGGGAAGTCCGCACCCACGGGGCGATAGCCTTCTGCCAGCAGGTCGGCCGGCTCCGCGCCTACCACCACGTAATCGACATCCTTCACCGGCCTGCCGAGCAGGCGGTCGCGTACGGCACCACCGACCTTGTAGGTCTTCATCCGCCCGGCCTGCTCAGAACACCAGCAACAGGACCACGCCGAGCGCGAGCCGGTAGAGGGCGAACGGCGCCATGCCGATGCGGTCCAGCAGGCGCAGGAAGACATGAATGCACAGCCACGCGGCCAGCGCCGACAGCCCGGTCACCAGGACCAGGCCGCCCCAGTGCACGGGCACCGACGCGTGGGCCAGCTTCCAGGTCTCCAGCAGCGCAGCAAGCGCAATGACCGGCACCGCCATCAGGAATGAAAACCGCGCCGCGGCCTGGCGGTCGAGCCCGAGCATGAGCCCGGCCGTCATGGTGATCCCCGACCGCGAGGTGCCCGGTACCAGCGCCAGGGCCTGCGCGATGCCCACCAGCAGCGCATCACGGATCCCGAGCGTGGCAATGCCGCGGGCACGGCTGCCGCGCACGTCGGCCAGCCACAGTGCAATGCCGAAGACGATAGTGGTGATCGCGATCACGGTCGTGCCGCGCAGGCTGCCGGCAATGAAATCATGCAGCACCAGGCCGGCGATACCCGCCGGCAGCGTGGCCAGGATGACCAGCCAGGCCAGCCGGCCCTGCTGACCGGCCCCGCGCCCGAGCACCGAGGCGAACCAGCCGCTCGCCATCTGCCACAGGTCGACGCGGAAATACATCGTGACCGCCAGCAGCGTACCCAGGTGCGCGGCGACATCGTAGGCGAGGCCCTGGTCCTCCCAGCCCATGACCACGGGCAGCAGCACGAGGTGGCCGCTGCTCGACACGGGCAGGAACTCGGTGAGGCCCTGTACGAGGGCCAGAACGATCAGGTGCAGTGTTGGCATGTCCGGGAGGCGAAGGCTCGATGAGGGCGCATCATAGCCTGCCGAGCAGATCCGTCATCCGGAATCCTCGCAAACCAGTGTTAAGCCCGCGCGTCAGTGCCAGGACGCGGAAGCGCTCGCCCATCTCCGAGGGCAGGGTCAGCTGCTTGGCCTGCTGGCAGGCCAGCAGGAACTCACGCTCCCCGGCCTGCTGCGCGGCGGCCAGTTCCTCGTCCAGGCCGCAACCGAGCAGGAAGCCCGCCTGGGTGGTGTAGCCGGCCGGGCGCAGGCCCGCCGCCTCCGCGGCTAGCGCGGCGGCGGTGAAGTCCACCGACGCGGTGATGTCCTGCAGGCCGGGGTAGAGAAACACATCCTCGTGGGCGCGATGGCGGAAGTGGCACAGCAAGGTGCCGTCGCGGCGCTCCGGGGCGTAGTACTCGCGCCGCGAGTAGCCATAGTCGCTCACGAGCACCAGGCCCGACGCCAGGCACTCGGCCAGCGCGGCGAACCAGCCGGCCAGCGCCGGGTTGAACTCACTGGTGTAGCCTGCCGGCAGGGCTGTGCCGAGGTCCGCCTCGATGGCGGCCACGGCTTCGCGCAGGCCGGCATCGGCGGGCAGCGCGGCCATGGCCAGGCCGTCATCGCCATCCCGGCTAACCGCCAGTTCAACCAGGCCTGTTGCATCCGGACCGCGGCGAAAGCGCCGCACCGGCATGGCGTCCAGAACCTCGTTGGCCAGCACCACTCCGTGCAGGGGCTGCTCCGGCCAGCGCTGCAGCCAGTCGATGTGCAGGCCGGCCGGCCAGTCCTGCCCCTGCAGGCGGGCTCGCTGACGCGCCTGCAGATCCGGGCTGGGTTCGAGAATGAGGTAGCGGGCGGGGCAGGCGCCAAGCCGGCACAGCGTGGCCAGCACGCTTTCGGCGAGGGCGCCGTCGCCGGCACCGATTTCCAGCACCGTGGCCTCGCCGGGATCGGGAAAAGCTTCAGCCACCTGCCTGGCGACACAGGCCCCGAACAGCGGCGACAGGCCCGGGGCGGTGATGAAGTCCCCGCTGTTGCCGAACCGGGCCTGCCCGGCCTGGTAGTAGCCAAGCCCCGGCGCATACAGGGCGAGCGCCATGTAGTCGTGGAAGCTGATGCGGCCGTGCTCACTGGCATCGATGGCCGCGTGGACCGCCGCCAGCACGCGGGCACTGTGGTCGAGCGCCGCGGCATCGGGCAGGGCCGGCGACGAGCCGGCCCGCTGAGGATTCAGGGGCGCTCCCCCCGAAGCTCGGCGAGAAAATCGGGCAGATCGTTGGCGAGGTACCAGGACTTGCTGTCCTCGTCGTGATACCAGGTCTGGAGGTAATCCATGGTTTTCACGACACCGTAGTCGTTGTGATAGAACTCGATGGTCACCAGGATGGCGGCTTCGTCCTGGTCGCTGGTGACCACGCGGCGGATCGTGCGCATGCCGGTAACACGGATCGGCTCCAGCGCCTCGTAATCGACGGGCTCGGCAGCCGGCGCCGCGTCATCCCCGGCCGGGCGCGGGCGCACGTATTTGGCCGCCTCTCGGTACTCGCCCCAGCGCAGCATCTTCTCGTACGTACGCACGGTGAAATCCAGCAGTTCGACGCGCCCCTTGTCGCGCACCGAGTTGCAGGCGCCGAGCAGGGCTGCCAGCGCGACGACAACACCCAGCGCCCGGATTGCCCCGGCCGCCCGCCTGCTCATGCCCGCAGCTCCACCGCTTCCATATCGGCACCCTTCAGGTCCAGGCGGCCGCGCAGGCCGGCCAGTCGCGCGCCGGTTTCCGGATGGACGATGTCCGGGGCGAGTTCCAGCAGCGGCTCGAACACGAAAGCGTATTCCGTGATGTCGATACGCGGGACGTCGATGAGTGCGTCGTGGCGCACCAGGTCGCCGTACAGGAGCAGGTCGAGATCCAGCGTGCGCGCCAGCACCTGCTGACAGTTGCCACCGGATTTCTCCCGCCCGCACAGCCGCTCGACGTTGTCCAGGTGAATGCGGGTCTGCTCGACGCTGTCGTCGGTGTCCAGGCCCACCACCAGGTTGATGAACGGCGGCGTGCCCTCAACCATGCCGATGGGTTCGGTCTTCCAGCTGGTGGACACTGCGAGATCCCCGAACTGCTCGCCGAGCAGTGCGAGGCCGCGGCGGATGTTCGGCAGTGGATCGATGTTGCTGCCAACGCCGACATACACGCGGGTCACGTGGGCTCCCTGCTGCCGCGCTCGATGATGACGCCCACGTCCCGGACGCCGGTGACGGCACCGCGCTTGTTGATGCGCATGCGCAGCCAGGGCAGCGAGAATTCACTGAGCAGGATTGCAGCAAGCTGTTCGGCCAGGGTTTCGACCAGCAAGGGCTGGTTCTGGTCGCAGAAGGCACGCACCCGCTTTGCGACGGCCTTGTAGTCGACCGTGTGGGCGAGATCGTCGGTGCTGGCAGCCTTGCGGATATCGGTGCCGAGTTCGAGATCGAACACCAGCAGTTGCGGGACCTGGCGTTCCCAGTCGAACACGCCGATCACGGTTTCGATACGCAGGTCGGTGAGATAAACGATATCCATGCAGTCGCGGGCTTTCGGTGGGTTGAGGCTGGCGAAAGCCTAGCATACTGGCCGACCCCGTCGTACTTGACCGGCCCGGGCCCAGGCCGTTGAATAGCGCGATGCTGATACCCGCCATCGTCTTCGCCGCCGCCTACCTGCTTGGCTCCCTGTCCGCCGCCATTGTCGTGGGCCGCGCCCTGGGTCTGGGTGATCCGCGCGAGTTCGGTTCCGGCAACCCCGGCGCCACCAACGTGCTGCGGGCCTTCGGCCGCAAGGCCGCAGCCCTGACGCTGGCCGGCGATCTGCTCAAGGGGCTGCTGCCGGTGCTGCTGGTGCGCATGTTCGGCGGCGATGCGCTGCTGGCGACACTGGCCGGCGCGGGCGCCTTTCTCGGCCACCTGTTCCCGGTGTATTTCGGTTTCCGTGGCGGCAAGGGCGTGGCCACCTACATCGGCGTGCTGCTCGGGCTGCACTGGCACCTCGGGGCGGCTTTCGCGCTGGTGTGGCTCACGGTTGCCGCCATCACCCGGTATTCCTCGCTGGCGGCACTGGTCGCCGCCCTGGCCAGCCCCGCCATCGCCCTGGTGCTGGGCCTGTCGCCGGCTGCCGTGGCCGTGCTCGCCTTGATGGTGGCGCTGCTGTACTGGCGCCACGAGGGCAACATCCGCAAACTGCTGAAAGGCTCGGAATCACGCATCGGCGCCGGGCGCTGAGGGCCGGACCCGGCACCGCGACTGGCACTGCTCCGGAACCGGCACCGCTGCCTGCGCACCAACCGCATCCGGCCAGTCGCCATGCGTGCGTCGCCCGCGCGCCGACGCAGCCACCGCGCCGGTGACGTCGGCGCCGGGAACGATCTGCTGCGATCCGCAGCGACGGATGCTGCGGCTCAGACCGGCTGTAATCGCACGGTAATACCGCTGAGCACGGCCGCTCCGGTCAGGGTGTCGATATCGCTGCCGCCGGTGAGATCATTGAAGCTCGCGCCCGCCAGCGGCGCGGCCGTCCCCAGCTGCACACCCGGCCGGCCCTGGCCCCAGCCATGCGGCAGGCAGACCACCCCGGGGCGGACTGCAGCATCGATGCGCACCCGCACCGCGATCTCCCCGTGCGCCGATTGCAGGCGCACGGGCGCGTCGTCCACCAGCCCGCGGGCCGCGGCATCGTCGGGATGCACCAGCAGGCGGCAATGGTCATCCCCACGCACGAAGCGCGGATAATTGTGCAGCCAGGAGTTGTTGCTGCGCGGTTCACGGCGGCCGATGAGCAGCAGTTCGCCGGGGCCGGGGTCGGCCGCGTCGAAGGCGGCGTTGGCCCGCTGCAGATCCTCCAGGAACACCGGCGGGACGCAGCACACCCGGCCGTCGGGGGTCTGCAGGCGGTCCAGCAGGCCCGGCTGCAGCGGCCCCAGGTCCAGGCCGTGCGGTGCCGCTTCCAGCCGCGCCAGGTCGAGCGCATCCGGATGGCCGCGCCGGCGGCCGCGCGGCCCGTTGGCCAGTGCAATGGCAAGCAGGCGGCGCGGGCTGCGCGGCTTGCGGGTGGGTCGACCGGCCCGGCGCGCCAGCGCATCGGCCAGCCCCTGGCAGATCTCCCAGTCATGCAGCGCATCGGCCGGCGGCGCCAGCACCGCCGGGTTGTAACGGCTGACATTGCGCACGGCCAGGCTCAGGAAAGCGTAGTCGTAGTGGTCGCGCTCCAGCGGCGTGGTGGGCGGCAGGATGAGGTCCGCGTGCCGGGTGGTCTCGTTGATGTAGAAATCCACCGCCAGCATGAAGTCCAGCCGCCCCAGCACGGCATCCAGCGCGCCGCCGCCCGGCGTCGAGGAGACCGGGTTGCCGGCAATCGTCACCAGCGCCCGGATGCGCTCCGGGTGGTCTCCGGCAATCTCGTCATGCAGTGCGGCGGCCGGCAGTTCACCGCTGAAGCCGGGCAGGTCGCGCACGGCGCTGCGCGTGCGGCCCGGGCTGCCGCGGCCCATCAGACGCTGGCGTACCAGGTCCACGGCCGGGTCGGTCACCAGGGCGCCGCCAACCCGGTCCAGGTTGCCGGTGAAGATGTTCAGCAGCTGGATCAACCACTGGCACAAACCGCCGAAGCGTTGCGTGGAAACACCCAGGCGCCCATAGGCGACGGCCTGAGGCGCCGCGGCGAAGGCCTGCGCCAGGGCGCGGATCCGCGTCGCCTCGATGCCGGTGCGCGCGGCGACGCGCTCGGGGGTCCACGCTGCCACGAGCCCGGCCACCGCATCGGCACCGGCCAGGCGCTCCGGCCGCGACGGCCGGGCCAGACCATCGGCAAAGACGACGTTGAGCAGCGCCAGCAGCAGCCACACGTCGCTGCCGGGCCGGACCGGGTAATGCGCCTGCGCCAGGGCGGCGGTTTCCGTGCGCCGCGGATCCACCACGTGCAGCTGGCCGCCGCGCTCGCGCAGTGCCCGCAGCCGGCCACGCATGCCCGGCGCGGTCATCATGGAACCGTTGGACACCATGGGGTTGGCGCCTATGACCAGGAAGAACGCGGTGCGATCGATGTCCGGTATCGGCACCAGCATCTGGTGGCCGTACAGGTAATGACAGGCGACGTGGTGGGCGAGCTGGTCGACCGAGGTGGCCGAGAAGATGTTGCGCGTGCCCACCTGCTCGAGCAGGCGCCGCGGATGGGTCATCGAGCCGTGGTTGTGGACGTTGGGGTTACCGAGGTAGAAGCCCACGGCATCGCCGCCGTGGGCCTGGATGATCCCCTGCAGTCGCTCGCCGGCATGCTCGAAGGCCGCCGCCCAGGACAGCGGCTCCCAGCGATCGCCGTGGCGGCGCACCGGGGTTCGCAGGCGATCCGGATCGTCCTGCAGGTCCTTCAGTGCCAGCGCCTTGGGGCAGATGTGCCCGCCGCTGAACGGGTCCTGCGTGTCACCGCGGATGCGTCCGACCACACCCGCCTCGACCTCGATGGCCAGGCCGCAGAGGGCTTCGCAGACGTTGCAGGCGCGATAGTGCGTGCGCACCGCCACCGCGGTTCAGGTACCCAGCCGGCGAATGGCCGCCATGGTGCAGAACTCGTCGTAGACCGACGGATCGTTGACCCGCATCGTGTAGCCGCCGGCGATGGTTTTCACCTGCGACAGGCGACTGATGCGATTGGTCTGGATGTCGTGGGCATGCAGCTGGCACCAGGACCAGTACGGATGCTTGCCGTCCATCACCCGGTTGGTGCCATCGTCGTAGACAGAGTAGGCGCCGTCGAATGACTTGAACGGCTCGCCGCGGCGGTCGAAGGACACCATGCCGACCGGCAGGCCGGTGCGCGCATCGAACCACACCCGCTTCTTGCTGATCGGCGCGCGCTTGAAGCCCGTGGGCTCGGCCTCCACAACGATGACCTCGGGCACCAGCTCGACCCGCGTGTTCCAGAACGAGTTGCCCGCGGCCCCGCCGTGAGTGCCCTGCTCCCAGTTCGGGTCACTGCCATTCCAGTTGTTCGACAGCGCCGCCAGGTACGGCCCGCGGCCGATGATGCGGTAGTTGCCCCAGGTGAGCAGCGGATCCCCGGCGGCCCAGGCATCGGACAGGTACAGCGTCGAGCCGGCGATCACCGGTTCGAAGCGCTGGTTGGCCGGGAAGCGACGCACCCGCTTGAAGGCCGGGATGTAACCGTACAGGTCCGGGAACTGGGTCTGGTCGTAATGCCAGATGTTCAGGAAGGACGTGCCCTTGGCGTCGTTCGGCGCCATGAAGAACAGCGACTGGTAGCGCAGCTTGTCCTCGTGGCCGGGCATGTAGGGCCTGGGTTCGATCGACAATCGCCCCACCGGCGCGAACTCGGCCCAGCACAGCTCGTAGTTGTACAGGGGCTCGCCTTCGGCGCTGAGGTCCTCTTCCTTGATGCAGTAGAAGGACACGTCGTGCCGGCCCCAGGTCATCGTCAGCCCGGCGAACAGCTCCATGCCATTGGCCGGATCGGGGAAGGGGTTGCCGCCAATCCAGGGCTTGCCGCCCTCCACCACCACGTTGCCGGTGGCATCGAAGCGGGCCTTGCCGCGATTGCTCAGCGTGGCATCGATGTACTCCGGCGGGCTGAGCTTGTAGATGTCGCTGGTTACCGGCACCACGTCCAGCCGGCGCCCCATCTGCGAGATCTGCTGGTAGCGGATGGGATCGAGCAGGTCGCGCACCAGCTCGACGTTACCGGCATCGATGCTGTCGCCGGGCTTGATGGCCCCCTTGGTGTAGGCCTCGATGGACAGCAGCTCCTCGGGGTAGGCGCGCTCGTGCGTGCCGTCGGCGGCGATGGCGTCCCACAACGGCATGAGCACGCCGGTCGCCAGGACGCCCCTGGCCGTTTGCGCCATGAAATGGCGGCGGCTGTAATTGAAGTCGTATTTCCTGATCCACATGCTGGTAACCGGGCTCCTGCCGCTTCGGGATGGCCATTCGACCGGCGGCGCTTCGCTTGAGTTCTGTGTCTTGTACCGGGCCTTGTGCAGGGTCTTGCGCCGGGCCCTGGTGCAGCGGTGGCCGCCGCGCGGCCATGCTGCAGCCGGCATGGGAACCATAGCACGCCCGGCAGTACCGGGCGTGATGCGGATCAGGGGCTCATGCCGGCCCGCCGGGCCCGCGACCGGGCCGGGATTTTCGGGCACTGCGGGACGAGCTCTGAGTGCTGCTTTGCACAACGCGCGCCGGCCGCGCCAATGGCCATGCTGCACCCCTGCGCCGCAGCCGGGGAGCGGGGCAGCTCAGGACTCACCGCAGGCCAGCTGCGCCGCGTGGGCATCGAGGCGCTCGCGCTGCGCGGCCGAGAGGCTGTCGCGGCGGGGCTGCAGCAAAACCAGGATCGCGCAGGCCGCGTCCGGGCGGGTCGAGCCGGCGCGCAAGGCCAGCCGCCGCAGCATGCCGGTGGTCCAGAGGGGGTTGTCCGGGCGCAGGTTCTCGGTGACCACCCGCCAGGCCCGCTCGGCCTCGAAGGTCTCGCCCGCCCGCTCGGCCGCCAGCGCCAGGATCCGCCAGGCGTCCCCGGAGCGCGGATTGGCCTCCACGAACGCGCGCGCCCGGCTGTAGGCCGCGGCCGGGTCCTCGCCGCGTTCGACGGCCTGCTCCAGGCGCTGCAGGGCCAGCCGCCGGGCAATAGCCGGCGTGCGTTCCAGCGCCGGCATCAGCTCGCCGGACAAGGCCTCGCGCAGCTCACCCGCCGGTAACGACTGCAAGGCGGCATAGGCCTGCTCGGCCTGCCAGGGTTGCAGCTCGCGCCGGCCCAGTTCCGCGAAGGCCGCGCGCAGGCCGGCCTCGCGCCCGGGCATGGACAACAGCCGCAGCTGCGACCACAACAGCATCTCGCGCACGGGCTGGCCGATGTCATCGCGCGCACTCATCCACTCTATGGCCGCCAGCTGTTCCTCCGGGCGCTCGCCGAGCATGGCGCGCATCTGCACGATGATGGCCCTGGTCTGCAAAGGTACCGACTTGTCGTCCATCATCCCCGCGGCCAGCCGCGAGCCCTGCCGCGCCAGGGCCATGGCGGCCTGCTCATCGCGCCCGCGCAGCGCGGCAGCGAACTGGCGGGCCACGACGCTGAAGCGGGCTTCGGCGATCTCCGCGCGCCGTTCGCCGGCGCCGCGGATCCCGCCGATGGCGCTGTCGACCACCGCGGCACTGTCGCTGACCCGGGCGATCATCAGGCGGGCGTCATCGGCACTGGCATCGCCCGGACTGCGCTCGATGAAGGCCTGCGCCGCCCGCAGCAGGCGCCGCCGGTCGGCATCGGTGCCGGTGCGCTGGTAGCGGGCGGCACTGGCCATCCACGCCAGCCGGGTGGCCGCGGTGCGCACCTCGGCATCGAGGTCGGGCCGACCGAGCAGGCTCTCCACCAGCGCCAGCGCGTCGTTGTACAGCTCCCCGCGCAGCGCGGCCACCGCGTGGCGGTAGCGGAAGCGGTTGAGATCGATGTCGAAGTTCGGCGGCACGCGGGCGAAAAAGGCCTTGTACTTCTCGTCCGCGGTGTAGAAGTGCTCGTTGATCAGCGCATCCTCGGCAGACACCAGGAACCCCAGCGGGCCGATGTCATAGCCGATGATCTCCTCGCGGTAGTCGAGGATGCGGGCGATGAGTGGCGCATCGACATGCCGCGATGCCAGCACCTGCTTCAGCCGCACGGCGGCGTCCTTGCCCCCGACTTCATCGCGGCGGTGCTGCTCCAGCAGGGCGAACGCCTCCATGCTGAGCAGCCGGGCCTCGGCGGCATCGAGGCTGGCGACCTCCGCTGCCGTCATGGCCGTACGGCTGACCTCCCCGGCCTGCGCCTTCAGCAGCCGCAGTTCCAGTTGCACCACCTCGCGCAGCGGATTGTCCGGTGAGCGCGCCAGCGCCTGGTCGAGGCGCTCCAGCATCTCCCGCGCCCAGGTGTCGCGGCCCTGGGCGCGGGCGACATAGGTCAGCCCCAGCCAGCCGCCGTAGACCAGCCCGGGGTGCACAATCTGCACCGAGGCGGCGCGGAACCCGCGCTCGGCCTGGTACAGCGCGGCGTCGCGCCTGGCGGGGGCATCCAGCTGCTGCGCGGCGGTGAGGTCCAGCCAGGCCTGCCAGTAGGGAAACGCGGCGATGGCGAAACTCAGGGTGTCCCACTCGCCGGAGCGGTACAGGCGTTCCAGCTCGGCCTCCACCTCGCCGGTGGCGGCCTCCATGGCCCGCAGGCGTGCCCGCGTGCGGGCCTGCAGTTCGCCGGCAATCCCGCGCAGCGACTGCACCGTGGCAAGGTCGGCGGCATCGGCCCGCGCGGCATCGACCAGGCGCCCGAACTCGCGCCCGGCGGCGGCGAACGCCTCCACCGGTGCCTGCGCGTCCAGCCTGGCCAGCATCCGGCGCGCCTCGGCCACCGGCTCGGCGGCCGCGGTGGCGGCGACCGTCACGGTCAGCAGCACCAGCCACAGGCAGCGACGCAGACGACTCACAGGGCCTCCAGCAGCGCCTGCATCTCGCTGGCGAATTGCTGGCCCATGATGAGCACCACCAGCCGGCGGGTGAGGCGCACATCACCGTCGAGGGTGGCGGCATCGCCGCCCCCCGCACTGGCGATGATGCGGAAGGCGGTCATGGGGGCATCGCGGAAGAACACGCGGTTGACCTCGCGGCCGACGCGGGCCTCGGTCAGCGCCGGGTTGGCTTCGTGGCTGACGTCCAGGGTGGTGATCTGACCGCCATCGCGGGCGAATTGCTGCACCCTGGCCTTGAGCGCATCGAAGTCCCGCTCGTGCGGGGGCGCATCGCCGATGAGGATGATGAGCCGCTTGGCGGAGCTGCGCCAGCCGGCCTCTTCCACGGCCACCCGAACACCCGCTGCCACGGCCTCCTGCATGCTGCCGCCACCCTCGGCATCCAGGCCCGCCAGGAAGCGATGCAGGCGGGCCATGCTGAAAGTGAGCACCTGCTCACGGGTGGTGAAGCCGGGGCTGTCGTAGTCACGGTAGGCAACGATGCCGAAGCGGGCGATGGGCACCAGCATGCGCACGGTATCGACGATGTCCTCGATGCGCGTCTTGACCTCGTCGATGACCCAACGCATCGAGCCGGTGGCATCCACGACGAACATGACATCCAGGCCACCCTCGCGCAGGTTGGCGACGTAGGCGGCGAAGCGGTTGTCGGAATCCCCGAGGCCATTGCCAATCCCGCGACTGAAGCCCGCCGTGCCGCCGCCTTCCCCCTGCGGCGCAATAGCCGGCAGCATGGCCGGCAGTTCGCTGGCCTGGCCGCCGGCACTGGCGCGGAAAGCCAGCTCCACCTTCGCCGGCGGCGGGGTGATGGCTTTCGGGGCAATGAGCACCTCGGGCGGCTGGAACTCGATTTCCTCTTCGAACTCGATGCGCTCGCGCTCGGGCGGCTCCAGCACCGGCGGTGGTCGCTCCACATCGAGCACCACCTTCACCTCGACGCTGTCCTCGGGCGGGCCGGGCAGCTCCAGTTCG
>CAYGQN010000087.1:4838-12099 GCA_964351795.1 uncultured Gammaproteobacteria bacterium | reverse complement strand
ACCTGCGTGCAGGAACTGGCCTTCACCATCGCCGACGGCATCGAGTACGTGCGCTCCGCGCAGGCATCTGGCCTGGAAGTGGATGCCTTCGCGCCGCGGCTGTCGTTCTTCTTCGCCATCGGCATGAACTTCTTCATGGAAGTGGCGAAGCTGCGCGCCGCCCGCCTGCTGTGGGCGACGATGATGCGCGAGCACTTCGCGCCCCGCGATGATCGCTCGCTGATGCTGCGCACCCACTGCCAGACCTCCGGCGTGTCGCTGACCGCACTGGACCCTTACAACAACATCATCCGCACCACCGTGGAGGCGATGGCGGCGGTGCTCGGCGGCACGCAGTCGCTGCACACCAACTCCTTCGACGAGGCGCTGGCGCTGCCCACGGATTTCTCCGCCCGCATCGCCCGCAACACCCAGCTGGTGCTGCAGGAGGAAACCGGCATCACGAAGGTCATCGATCCGCTGGCCGGTTCCTACTACCTGGAGAGCCTCACCCACTCGCTGGTCACCGAGGCGCGCAAGCTCATCGACGAGGTCGAGGCGCTTGGCGGCATGACCAGGGCCGTGGCCAGCGGCATGCCGAAGCTGCGTATCGAGGAGGCCGCCGCACAGCGCCAGGCCCGCATCGACCGTGGCGAGGAAGTCATCGTCGGCGTGAACCGCTACCGCGCCGAGAAGGAAATGGATGTCGACATCCTCAACATCGACAACACCGCCGTGCGCGAGGCCCAGGTTGCACGCCTCCACAAGGTGCGGGCCGGACGCGACGAGGCCGCCTGCCAGGGGGCGCTGGACGCGCTCGGTGCCGCCGCGGCAGGCAACTCGAACGACCTGCTGGAGCTGGCGATCACCGCCGCCCGTGCCCGCGCCAGCGTGGGGGAGATTTCCGATGCACTGGAGCAGCACTGGGGCCGGCACA
The DNA here is from genome assembly GCA_964351795.1 of uncultured Gammaproteobacteria bacterium. Taxonomy (GTDB): domain Bacteria; phylum Pseudomonadota; class Gammaproteobacteria; order JADZEE01; family JADZEE01; genus CAYGQN01. Next base: position 11,183 of record CAYGQN010000087.1, on the reverse strand, counting down.
AGGCCGAGATCATGTCCGTGAGCGGCGTATACGGGAAATCCTACGAGGGCGACGAAGGCTTCGCCGCCATCCAGAACCGCGTGGCCGCCTTTGCCGAGCGCAATGGCCGCCGCCCGCGCATGCTGGTGGTGAAGCTGGGCCAGGACGGACACGACCGCGGCGCCAGGATCATCGCCACGGCCTTTGCCGACATCGGCTTCGACGTGGATATCGGCCCGCTGTTCCAGACCCCCGAGGAGGCCGTGCAGCAGGCCATCGAGAACGACGTGCACATTCTCGGCATCTCCTCGCAGGCGGCCGGCCATCGCACCCTGGTGCCGCAGGTCATGGCGGCGCTGAAGGCCGCCGGCGCCGATGACGTGGTGGTCATCTGCGGTGGTGTCATCCCGCCCGGCGACTACGAATTCCTGCACACCGAGGGCGTGGCCGCGGTCTACGGGCCGGGCACCAACATTGCGGAGGCCGCCGCCGAGGTGCTGGGTATCGTGGAGCAACGTCGCAGCGACTGATTCCGTGCAGCGCGGCTCTGTTGCCCAGCCGCCACGTTACAGGCGTATTACGAGCTGTTCGCAACAGGTTTTTTGGCTCCTGTTGCGGAAATGGATATACTTTGCCCTCAAATGAACCAGGGCCATTCGCTGCCTCCCGCGAATGGCCATATCTGCAGAGGGACAACCGATCCATGAACGTCGAGCAGCATCGCCGCGCCCTGCACGAGCGCCAGACCCACTCCCTGAAACTCGGCTTCGGCGCGGCCCTGCTGGTCGTCGCAGCGTGGGTCGTGGCCAGCTATCCCCTGAACGGCACGCTGGACGGCAATATCACCGGTTTCGACATCTGCCTGGAGAACGTCGAGGGCGAACTGATCAGCGTCAGCCAGAGCCTGGCGGGCAGCATGAGCCTGCAGTGCACGGAGTCACCCGACGGCAGCTTCAGCTGCTCGGGCACCGTGACCGATGCGCTGGACGGCAGCAGCATCCCGGTGCAGCTCAGCGGTCAGAACGTGGAAGGCTCCATCGGCGGCAGCTGGAGCTTCGATGACGTCGATGATTCGGGCAGCGGCAGCTTCGGCGGCAGTTTCGATGGTACCAACGCGCAGATCCTGTTCACCGCCCAGTCGCAGGAGTGCTCCCTCATCGAGGTGAGCGCCGACCTCGTGTTCACCGAGGGCGGCGTGGCCGTGCGCGGCACCATCACCGTCGGCGAGGAGACCGACGCGGCCTCGGGTACCTCCTCGGCCGTGCTCAGCCGTACCGTCACCGGCCAGGTCAACACCATCTCCTCGCGGGCCTCCGGCGCGCTCAAGGGCGGCATGCGACGGGGCAGCGGCGTCAGCGGCAACAACCGTAACAACGGCGCCCACCTGAACATGCACGGCAGCACCGGCCTCAACGCCGGCGAAGGCATGGCCATGCCCATGGGGGCCTGGTTCAACTACAGCTATTCCGATTTCGACGACGACTTCGCCGCCACCGCCTTCGATGCCACCCGCCACAGCTTCCTTGGCGGCGTGGACTTCAACCCCTTCCAGCCGATCCTGGCCGGCATCGCCTTCGGCTACGAAACGGCCGATTTCGACACCGCCTTCAACGGCGGCGAGCAGGAAACCGACGGCTGGACCATCAGCCCCTACCTGGCCGCCTCGCTCAGCGACACCTTCAGCGTGGACGTGGTGATGGGCTACTCCGACATGGATACCAACCAGTTTCGCAGTGTCGGCGCCACGCGGGTCACCAGCAGCTTCGGTGCCGACCGCTGGTTCTTCGGCGGCAACATCAACGCGGTCAAGCCCTGGGGCAACTGGTTCTTCACCGGCAGCGTGGGCTGGATCTGGGCGCGCGAGTACCAGGACGAGTTCGTCGAGAGCAACGGCAACACCGTCGCCGAGCGCAAGATCAAGCTCGGGAACTGGCACGTGGGCGGTGAAGCGGCCTACAGCTGGGGCAACTGGGAGCCCTGGGCCAGCGCCACCTACGGCCGTGACTACCAGTTCACCGAGATCCAGATCGCCGGCGCCGCACAGCAGCCGGCCAACGATCGCGACGACATCCTGCTGGGCCTCGGCCTGCGCTACTACCATCCCATGGGCATCAGCGCCTCGCTGGGCTGGAACAAGCGCGTGGACCGTACCAACTACGATGAGGACACCATCAACTTCCTCATGCGAATGGATTTCTGAGCAGGCATCACATCGCAGTCACGAAGCGGCCCTCCGGGGCCGCTTTCGTTTCCGGCACCAGCGGCGTGCGCAAAATGCGACGCGCCCGCACCCCGTCCCTCCCGCCATCACATGGCCTACCACGCCCGGCGTTGTGCCGCCGGTCCCGAGCCGACGATGTCCGTCACGGTCACAGGACTGTAACCGGATCCCAACCGGCTCGTTATCAAGCTGTCATCTGCCGGCCCTAGCCTTGCTCGGGTCGACGGGGCACTGCTGCGATGCGGCGTCCGGCATGAAAGTCCGCGAACGCTCGTGCCAAGCCTCGTGAACACAGCGCAGCGCCAGCGTGGTGCCTGCAAAACACATCTGGATTCATGAGGGAGTGGTTCACAATGAGACCCGGTTTGCACACGATCCTGTCCGCGACGCTGGTCGCTTCGCTTGGCCTGGCGTCCACCAACGCTTCGGCAGCCGTTGGTTCGGCATTCGCCAACTTCACCGGAATATCGGTACTGACCACCGGAACGGCTTCGGTCACTTTCACTGAGAGCCCGTTCGATGTGTTCTCCGCCTTCGCCATCACTGATGGCGGTGTGGACGATGCCTTCAACGACAACGAGCTGTTCGCCAGCCAGGTCTCGGCGCTGGGCGAAGCCACCGCCACCAACGGCACCGGTGGCCTGTTCACCAACTCGCAGTCCTTCGCCCAGGCCGAAGCCCTGCCTGGCGGCACCAACACGGCCAGCGCCAACACCAGCGTCGAACTGGAGATGGAACTCTCCGGCGCCGGCATGATCACGCTGAACCTCGACTACGACCTCAGTGCCGACACGCTCGGCGCCCTGCCGGGCGGTTTTGCCGCGGCCAGCATCGATGCCTGGGTCAGCGCTTTCGCCAGCGGGCCCTCGGACATCCTTGACGGGGAAGTGCGCGTCGAGGTGCTCGACAGCACCGGCTTCGATGATGCCTTTGGCACCCTGGCACTGCAGTTCGCTTTCGATGATCTCGGCCTCGGGCCACAGCTCGAGTTCCTGACCGTGCAGACCTTCGCCGATGTCAACGTCAGTGCCGTGCCGGTTCCGGCCGCTGCCCTGATGTTCGCGCCGGCCCTGCTCGGTATGGTCGGTCTGCGCCGCCGCCGGGTCTGATTGCCGCAAGGCAACGGCACGCGTCGCACCAGCGCGCGTGCCTGGGATGACGGCACCTTCGGGTGCCGTCATTTTTCATGGTCGATGAACAGCAGCGGCGATGGTCTGCGGCAGGCAGCAGTCATCCGCGTTCGGCTCGTGCACGCCGGGCGTCCATACCACGCGGCCGAGGCACCACGCCCGGCCATAGCAGCGCCGCACGCATGGCTCCCCCCGCGCTGCCTCCACGCGCCGGTTAGGTCCGCCCACGGCAGCCCCGGCCGGAATCCATGACGCGCTTTCACCGTGCTGGTCATTGGCGCTATCGTGCGCGCCTGTCCCACGAATGACCTGACCGGATGAACGAACCAACCCCGAATGCGGCGCGCGCGCTCACCGACGGTCATGCCGCCCGCCAGCGCGGTGATACCGCCACCGCCCGCCGCTGCTACGAGCAGGCCATTGCCGCCGACAGTAACCATGTCCTGGCCGCCCGGGCCCGCCTTGCCATTGCCGCGCTGGATAACGAGCGAGCCCCCGGGGCAGGCCGCGGGCGCCAGGCGCTGGGGCTGGTCATGGCCGGCTTCATCGTCGGCTACCTGTTCCTGATCGTCCTGCCACCGGGCTGGAACCGCCTGGCGCTGGTGGCCCTGCTGTTGTGCCTGCTGGCGGGCCTGGTGCGCGCCGTGCAGGCGCTGGCCACCGCGAACCTGCGCACGCGGCTGGCCGGCGCCGCGGCCATCGCCATCGTCGTGGCGCTGTTCGCGGGCAGCTATCGCTACCAGGGCAGTCAGCAGCGTCTCGACCAGGCCCGGGAAGCCGTGGCGCTGGTGGCCATGCCGCAACGTGCGGTCGCGCGGATCTGGCGCGTCACGGGCGCCCTGCCGGATAACAATGAGCAGGCCCTGCTGCCCGCGGCGGAGCAACTGGGCGGCCAGTGGGTGGAACGGATCCAGGTGGGCGCGGCCGGACGCCTCGAAGTGACCTTCGACAGCGAGCTGCTGGCCGGACAGACACTGGTGTTCCAGCCCAGCATCAACGGCGACACGCTCGACTGGCAGTGCACCGGGGGCAGCCTGGAATCGCGCGCCCGCCCGCCGTCCTGCCGCTGAGGTGATCGGCCGCGGATCAGGGCTCGGCGCCGCGCATTTCCCGCCACAGGGAGCGTGCCATCAGCCCGAGGGCCGCGACCCCCGCCACCAGCACCAGCCATAGCAGCACGCGCTGCCAGGGGACCGCCGGCGCCGGCGCATGCAGACGCGCCGGCCCGCCCAGGGTAACCGCCTGCTGCAGCTGCGCCTCGGCCACGTCCACCTCGACGCCGGCCGCGTCCATACCGGCCAGCAACCGATTCACCGACGCCGGCGGCGGCACCTCGGCGCTGCGCCCCCAGGCCAGCAGCCACGGCGCATCCCCGCGGGCAGCGAAGCGCAGTTCGTGTGGCAGCCAGCGCAGCTGCAGGCGCGGCGGGCTGTCCTCCTGCCACTGCCCGGCCGGCAGGCGTACCCGCCACTCGGCGCCACTCTGGCGGCACGGCAGGGGTGTATTGGTCAGCACCCTGCCCGCTCCCTGCAAACGGTAGAACTGCCCCGACCCGCATGCCCGCCAGGGTGCTTCCGGCCCGGCGCGCACGTCGATGGCCGCCTCCACCAGCGTATTGCCCACCGGCAGGTCGAGGCTGACGCTGGCAACCGGCAGCGCTGCCGGCACCTGGAAGTGCACCTCGGTGGTACCGTCCGGACCGGGTTGCACAAGGCCACTGAAGCTGCGCGCCTGCCAGGCCGGTGGTGGTAGCTGCGGCGCGCGCGTGACGCGCATACCCACGGGCTGCAGATCCGCCAGCGTCTCCGACCAGGTCACGCGCAGATAGCGCCCGGCCCGCGCAGCGATGCTGATCCGATCATGCAGGCGCACCGCGTCACCGAACTGCAGGCTGGCGATGCCGGCCCGGGGAACAAGGGGCCGCCAGTGGGCGAGGTCCTCGCTGCTGTCCACGCGCACGTAACCGCTGCGGGTGCCGACCAGCGGCTGCCACTGCAGTTGCAGCCGCCCCACGTACCCGGCCTCGCCGAGGTCCAGCACATGACTGCGACCGCTGCCGCGCTGGCCGGATGCCACCGCGGCGGTGAAGGGCACGGTTTCCCAGTCGCCGTCGACCGGCTCGGGCACCGGCGGGATCCGCAGCCCGTGGGCGACCGGCTCGCCCGCGGCGTCGAAGACACGCAGGTCGGCAAGGTCCTCGTGCACGGCGTTCTCGTACACCGCCAATGGCAATGCGAGCCCGTAGATGGCCGCGGGCCGCTCGACTTCCAGCCAGCGTCCGAAGGCGAAATCGGTCGGCTTCAGGGCATCGGCCGCAGCGGCAGCCGCAGCCGCACAGGCCAGCGCCAGCAGGCATGTCATGCGCAATCTCATCGGCTTCCCTCCCCTGCATCCAGTCGCGGCGGCAACGGCGCGAAATACCCCATCACCAGCATGATGACGCCCGCCCCCAGGAACGACACGATACGCGCCACGGTGCCGGTATCGCTGAGGTCCACCAGGAACAGCTTCAGCACCAGGGCCGCCAGCACGGCCGCACCGGCGAACCAGGCAGCCCGCGAGGTGGCCCCGCGGGCCAGGGCCATCAGCAGCAGCGCCACCAGCCCCCAGACAATGGAGATCCCGGTCTGGAACACCGGCGAGCGCGCCAGCGCCGCGCCGTACCAGGGCACGCCATCGAAGTGGTGCACCGCGCGCGCCACCAGGGTGTTCACCAGCACGAAGCCGACCACGCCGAGCACCGCGGCCACAACGCCGCGCGGGCACTCGGCCAGCAACGGCCAGGCCTGCGCGGGCGGCTGCCGTGGGCTGAAATACCAGGCCGCGACGGCCGTCAGTACCAGCGCCTGGGCGAGGTCCACGGGGCTGAGCAGCGGCAGCCAGGCCAATGGCGATGCCGCGCCGTTGTGCAGGCAGGCGGCCAGCACCCACAGCAGGCCAACGAGGCCATGACCGCAGGCAGCATGCCGCGGTACACGGCGGCATGGGCGCGTGCGGTCATGGCCGTCGTTGGCC
>CAYGQN010000087.1:1604-4828 GCA_964351795.1 uncultured Gammaproteobacteria bacterium | reverse complement strand
GAACCGCGGGTGGCGCAGCAGCGCCAGCGCCGCGGCGCCGATGATGCCCCAGCCGGCCACGGTCCAGCCGCTGCCGCCGGGCGGCAGCCGGCCGCCGAGGTCGGCCACCGCCCAGGCACAGACGAACACCGCCAGGCAGGCGGCAAGCACATGCCAGGCGGCCAGCACGCCGGCCGCCCAGATCCGCTCGAAGCGCCACAGCAGGATTGCGCTCACCAGCACCGCCAGCGGCCAGGCCAGCCAGCCGCCCCCGCGGGCCGGTGAACGGGCGGAGTAATCCAGAAACCAGGACAACGTGACCAGCAAAACCAGCGGCAGGTGCAGTACGCACCAGTGCATGAGCCGCCGCCAGTGCTGCGCCTGGGCGAACTGCGCCGCGGCCAGGAAGCTGAGCGCCGTCAGTGCCAGCAGACTCGCATGCAGTGCCGGTCCGCCAAGGTGTCGTTCGGTCTCGGCCAGCGCGGCGCCGAACCACCAGGCCAGGCCCCAGCCGAGGAACAGCGGCGCCAGCCAGGCTTCGCGTGGCCCCAGGCGGGCATCGGGCCGGTCGAGGTTGAAGGCCGAGAACAGGCCTGCCAGGGCGACGAACACACTGCCGAGGAAAGCGGTATTGAGCACTGCCGGCGCCTGCCTGGCGCTGTCGGCGGCCAGGGCGAAGAACACGATGCCCGCGCCCACCTGCAGCAGGGCGCCGAACACCCGGGCCCGCAGCCGCTGCTGGCGCACGCCGATCCATAGCAGGCCGGCCCCCTCGATGGACCAGGTGGCCGCGCTCCAGTGCCCGTCCAGGGCGAAGGGGATGGCCAGCGTGGTGAACAGGACGCCGAGCGCCAGGAAGGCCTCGGCCAGCAGCTGCAGACCACTGTCACGGCGCCGATGGCACCAGCGTGCCGCGAGCAGGTACAGCCCCGCCAGACCGAGGGCACTCAGCGCCCGGCCGAACTCGAAATCCCGCACCAGCGCCGATTGCAGGGTGAACGCGATGAGCGGCAGGCCGAATACCAGCGAACCATCAACGTAACCCTTCAGGCGCGGCGGCTGGCGCTGGGCGTGCACGATGCTGATGAGAAAGTAGAACAGGAAGAACAGGAGCAGGAACGGCTCCACGCTGGCGAACTGCGAGGCCCGGTAATGGAGCACGCCCCAGGCCGTGCCGATGACGAAGGTGAACACGAAACCCAGCCAGTTCAGGATGCGCCAGGAACGGAACCAGGCGATGCCGAACACCCCCGCATTGAGCAGCGCGTAATAGCTGAACAGCGCGACATGACTCCCGGCGCCGGTGGACATCAGCACCGGGGCGAGAAAGCCGCCGCTGGTGCCCAGCACGGCCAGCGAGCGGGCATCCTGCAGCACCGCCAGCAGGCCGGACAGGCCGACGATGGCCAGCATGAGGACGAAGGCGAGGCCGGCCGGCAGTACCGCGTACAGCTTCGCCGCCGCGAACACCGTGAGATACAGCACGCCCACCGCACCGCCCTGCAGTACCCGGGCATAGCCGGCGCGGCGCCGGCGCAGGCGCCAGCCCAGGCCGAGCAGGACGACCGCGGCCACGGCGGTGCCGGCCAGGCGCAGCTCGATGGGCAGGGCATTGCGCTCCACCGCGTAGCGCAGCAGGAAGGACACGCCGAAGAACAGCACCACCACGCCGAGCTTGACGATGACATTGCCGGTGGTGAAGAACGCCCGCGCGGCGGCCAGCAGGCGGCCCGCCCGGCCCGGCGCTGTCGTGGCCGGTGACGGCGGCGCTGGCGCTGCCCCGGCGGACGCCGGCGGGGGTTCGATGGCCGGACCGGGGCCGGCCACGACGAGGCGGTCGGCCGGCGCTTCGCCAGCCTGTATCGCCGCCAGTGTCTCGGCCGGCGTCGGAGGGACAGCGGCGCCAGGCGATGCTTCCCCGGCAGCAGGTGTGGCAGCGGGCACATCCGGTTTGCTGCCGCCGCGACGCAGGCGGGCGAGATCCGCCTGCAGCATGTCCAGGCGTTCGCGGCTGCCGGCAAGCTCGTCGGTGAGCGCTTGCAGGCGGCGGTCGAGCTTCAGCACACGGCCGGTCAGCACGCCGAAGCACAGGCCGGCGAGCGCCCCGGGCACTTCCATCAATGCGCCGCCGATCAGCATGAACAGCAGGCCGAACAAGGTCTGCATGCGGTTTTCCTTGCAGGGTCGAGGGGCTGCCGGTGTACGTTTAACCGCCCGTCACTGCCAGCATATCGGCAAGGTTACCGAAATCGCGACCCGCGGTCGCAGCGCTCGGTACCCACAGGGCCACGCGGGCGCCTGCAATGCGTGACAGCCCGCCGTACAATGCCCGCCAACAACACCGCAAAGGATGCGCCAACGATGACCTGTGCCCAGCCCGCCGGCATGCCCGGCGCCTACCCCATGAGTGCCTCGAGTGAGACCGTGTTCACGGTCGACCCAAGACCGCTGCGCTTCGGCCCGGGCGCGGCGCTGGAAGTGGGTATCGAGCTCGACCGGCTCGGGATTGAGCGGCCGTGCGTGTTCATCGATCCGGCCATCGCCGATACGGCGCACGTGGCGCAGACGCTGGCGGCGATCCGGGCCGCCGGGCGGCCGTTGAACCTGTTCCAGGGCACCGCCGTGGAGCCTACCGACACCTCCTTCCGTGCGGCCGCCGAAGCACTGGCCGCCATGGATTGCGACGGCATCGTGTCCATCGGCGGCGGCTCGGTCATCGACACCGCGAAGGCGGCCAACCTGCTGGTGAGTCATCCCGCGGACCTGCTTCGCTACGTCAACGCGCCGGTGGGCGAAGGCGCGCCGGTACCCGGCCGCGTGCTGCCCCACATCGCCCTGCCCACCACCGCCGGCACCGGCAGTGAAGCCACCGGCGTGGCCGTGTTCGACCTGGAGGCGCAGCGCATCAAGACCGGTATCTCCTCGGCCTGGCTGAAGCCGGACGTCGCCATCGTCGACCCGCTGTTCACGCACTCCCTGCCCCCGCTGGTAACCGCGGCCACCGCCTTCGATGTGCTCACACACGCCATCGAGAGCTACACCGCCATGCCCTACAACCAGCGCGAGCGCCTGCCCGACCCGGCCCGGCGCCCGCCCTACCAGGGCGCCAACCCGAGCAGCGACATCGGCGCGCTGGAAGCCATTCGCCTGGGCGGGCTGTACCTGCGCCGGGCCGTGGACGACGGCAGCGACGCGGAGGCGCGCCTGGCCATGAGCTGGGCCGCCACCCTGGCCGGCAGCGCTTT
>CAYGQN010000087.1:0-1594 GCA_964351795.1 uncultured Gammaproteobacteria bacterium | reverse complement strand
ACCGGCAGCGCCTTCGGCAATGCCGGTGTGCACGTGCCGCACGCGATGAGCTATTCGGTTGCCGGCATGATCGGCAACTACCATCCCGAGGGCTGGCCGCCCGAACATGCCCTGTGTCCGCACGGCATTTCGGTGGTCATCAACGCCCCGGCCGCGTTCCGCTTCACCGCCCCGGCCTGCCCGGAGCGGCACCTGCACTGTGCCGCCCTGCTCGGCGCCGACACCAGCGGCGCGCAGGCGGACGATGCGGGCGCGGTGCTTGCCGAAGCGCTTGCCGCGCTCATGCGCGCCACCGGGGTGCCCAACGGCCTCGGCGCGCTGGGCTACACCGAGGCGGACATCCCCGCCCTGGCCGACGGCTGCTGGGCCCAGCAGCGCCTGCTGCGCCAGTCGCCCGTGCCGATGACGCGCGAGCTGCTGCCGGCCATCTACCGGGATGCGATGCGCTACTGGCCGTGAGCGCCCCGTATCCCCCGGCGCAGGGCTGGCACGGCCAGCGGGCAGCAGCGCCGGTTCACCGCCACAAGGCAACGCCAGGAGCACGAGCAGATGCGACGCGATATCGAGTTCAGTAACGACGGAATCACCCTGCGGGGCTGGTTGTATGTGCCGGACGCCGGCAGTGGGCCCTACCCCGCGGTGGTGATGTCGCATGGCTTCACCGGGCTGAAGGAGATGTCGCTGGACCGCTACGGCGAGGCCTTCAGCAACGCCGGCCTGGCGGTGCTGGTGTTCGACAACCGCTGCCTCGGTGCCAGCGACGGGCAGCCGCGCCATCATGTGGACCATGTCGCCCAGTTCCGCGATTACCGCGCCGCGGTGAGCTTCGCCGGCGCGCAGCCGGAGGTGGACGCCGCGCGCATCGGCGCCTGGGGCACCAGCTACACCGGCGGCACGGTGCTGAAACTGGCGGCCATCGACCGGCGCGTGCGCTGCGTGGTCAGCCAGGTGCCGCTGGTCAGCGGACTGGAAAGCATTGCCGCCCTGCTGCCCCTGTCGGCCTTGCGCGATTTCCACGCCATGATCGATGCCGACCGCGAACGGCGCATGGCCGGCGAGCCCTCGCAGTATGTGCAGGTGTGTTCGAACGACCCGGCCGAGCCGGCCGTGTTCCCGGGCACCTCCACCTACGAGTACTTCCACCGCATGATGGCCGAAGTGCCGGGCATGAACTGGGAGAACAAGTGCACCATCGCCTCGCTGGAGCAGTTGCTGGAATACGACGTGGCCGGCTTCATGGGGAAGATAAGCCCCACGCCGATGATGATGATCGTCTCCGAGTACGACACCACCACCCCTACTGACATCGCCATCCGCGCCTTCCAGCTTGCTGCCGAACCCAAACGCCTGGTGGTGGTGAAGGACGATCACTATGCCGCCTACCTCGATGGCTTCGAAGAGACCAGCGCCGCGGCGCGTGACTGGTTCCTCGACCACCTGTAACCCAGGGGCGGGGCAGGAGCGGAAGCGGGCGCGTGGATTCGGTGAGCGTGGTATCGGGGCAGGCGCCTGGGGAATCGCGGCTGAAGCCGCTCCTACGGGAGATGGGGCGGGCGCCGGGGGAATCGCGGCTGAAGCCGCTCCTGCGGGAGAT
>CAYGQN010000086.1:5820-12113 GCA_964351795.1 uncultured Gammaproteobacteria bacterium | reverse complement strand
CTATCGCCGCGATCTCAGCAAGGGACTTATAGCCAAGGTGAAGGGCTTTTTCCTCAGCTATGGCCGCCTCGGTCCGGATGTGGCCCGGCAGCAGGCCGGGCGCCAGGGCCTCGGCAGCGGCGCTGATGCCGCGCCCGTCCACTTCCACGCTGCGCCGGTAGTTGCGCAGCAGGACCGGTTTACCCAAGGCGTTGTCCAGCCGCAGCTCCAGCCCCAGGGCCACCCGGCTGTCACCGCCGTCAAGGATGCGCTCGAAGCTGATGATCCGGCCACGCAACTCCATGTCGGATTCGCGCACGGTTTCGTTGACGACCATGTCCGCCGCCCCGGCCGAGCGCAACCAGCCGACTATCCATGCCTGGACCAGCCGCGGCGGCGCATCCACCCAGAAGGCATAGCGCTCCTGCTCCAGGTGCAGCGAATCAGGGCTGGTCATCGTGAGGATGGCGCGCTCGGCATGGACGCCTTCGGCGCGGATGGGCCTGACCCGCAAAACGCCATCGACCAGGCTGGCAGTGCTGGCCGCCTGCGGTTCGGGAAGCCGGTAGAAGCGGTCGATCGGGGCCGGCGGTGCCGAGCCACAGGCAGCGACAAGCAGCAGGACGAGATGGATGACGACGATGCGAAGCGGCTTGCTCACGGTTGCTCCCCCTGACCGTCGGCGCGATCGCTGCCCCGGATCAACGCACCCGGGTTCTCGCGAATGTAACGGGTGAACTCGTTGACGTTACGCGCACTGCCCTCCAGATGGTACATCACCGCATCGATATGGTCGGAAATCTCCTCCAGCGAGTACTCCAAATCCTCCATGGCGCCGCTCGCACCCGACAGCGTCGTGCGCAGCTGGTCACGGTTGTCGATGACCACGCCATCGAGGTCCTCCAGCACCATGTTCATGCGCAGACGGGTCTCCTCGATCCGCGTCATCAGGCCGTCCAGGTCGGCCGAGGCACTGCTGACATTGGCCAGTATCGTTTTCACATGACCACGGCTCTCCTCATCGACGAGCCCCTGCAGGCCCTCGGCCGCTGACCGCAGGCTCGCCATGGACGTGGCAAGGTCCTTCCACATTGCCTCGTCATCGATGCGCCCCCGCAGGGCATCGATGAATGGCCGGATCGTGGTGGCGGACAGATCCGTGTACTCCGTGCTCAGCTCCGAGATGCGCTTGTCGAGGTTTTTAAGGACCGGCTTGATCCCGCGGTCGGACAGATCCCCGAAATGCGCCGCGATATCACTGATGGCCGAGAACAGGTTCACCTGGTCCTGCCCCGGGATCTCGTCACCGGGCGCCAGGCTTCGCTTGCTGTCGCCCTCGTCAATCTCGATCGACACGGCGGCGAGCAGGCCGGATGCAATGATCTTGGCGACACTGTCGGCCGGGATCTGCCAGCCCTGCTGGACACTGAAATCGATGCGGTAGCGCATCCCGCCCTCCGGGTCCGGCGCCGGCGTCACCGCCTCGACCTGGCCGACCTGGTAGCCCTCGTAGAACACCCCCGTGCCGTACTTGATGCCCGAGACGTTGCTGTAGAACACGTGGTACTGATCCGCCGGCCCGCTACGCCCGGTGATCCGGTACAGCGTCACGAACATGGCCATGACCATGACGATGACGAACACGCCCACGGCCAGGTAGTTGATGTTGTCTCTGCGCATGCCTCGGGTTTCCGCTGTTAAACGTTGGCGCCCGTCAGGCGGGCCAGGTATGCATCCGCATCGATATCCTCGCTCTGCGGCGTGCGATTGAGCAGTGCGTGGATACGGGGGTTGTCCGAGGCGCGGACTTCCTCGACGGTGCCGGTCATGAGGATCCGGCCGCGGTCGAGCACCGTGATGCGATCGGCGATCTTGAAGGCGCTCTCCAGTTCGTGCGTGACCACGACGATGGTCATTTTCATCGCTGACCGCAACTGCAGGATGAGGTCGTCGAGTTCCGCCGCGACCACCGGGTCCAGGCCCGCGGAGGGCTCGTCGAAGAACAGCAGCTTCGGATCCATCACGATGGCCCGGGCCAGCGCCGCACGTTTGATCATGCCGCCCGACAACTGCGCCGGCATGAGGTTCTCGAAACCACCGAGGTTCACCACCTCGAGCTTCATGCGCGCCATGATTCCCATGGTCTGCTCGTCGAGGTTGGTGTGTTCGCGCAGTGGCAATTGCACGTTCTCGCCAACGGTCATGGAACTGAACAGCGCCCCGCCCTGGAAGGCCACCCCCATGTTCCGGCGCAGCGCGTGCATCTGGTCGGCGCTGGCCTGGGTGATGTCCTGGCCGAGCAGACGGATGGTCCCGGCCGTGGGCTGATGCAGTCCGAGCAGGTGTCGCAGCAGGGTGCTCTTGCCCGAGCCGCTGCCGCCCATGATGATCATGACCTCGCCCTCGCGGACGGTCAGGTTCACCTGGTCGAGAATCTTCGTCGTGCCATAGTGGGTGACGAGATCCGTGACTTCGATGGCGGTCGGCGCGGTGCTCATGGCTCAGCGGTTGAGGAAGTAGGTGAAAATCATGTCGGCGATGACGATGTAGGAGATCGACATCACCACCGAGCGGGTGGTGGCCTTGCCGACGCCCTCCGCGCCGCCGCTTACCGAAAAGCCGTTGCTGATGCCAACCAGGGTGATGAGCACGGCGAACACGACGCTCTTCACCAGCCCCTGCATGATGTCGTTCACCTCCAGGAAGGTGAGCGAGCGATCAAGGTAGGCGTTGTAGCTCAGACCGAGCTCGACATTGCAGAACACGGCCCCGCCCAGCATGCCGGCGAGGTCGGACAGGAAGGTCAGGCAAGGGACCACGATCACCATGGCCAGCATGACCGGCGCCACCAGGAAACGCACCGGGTTCACGCCCATCACGCGCAGTGCGTCCACTTCCTGGGACACCTGCATGGTACCGATGCGGGCGGCCAGCGCCGAGCCGGTGCGCCCGGCAACCAGCACGCCGGTGATGAGCGGGCCGAACTCGCGGGTGACCGACAGCGCGATCCCGAGCACCACCTGGGACTCGGCACCGAAGGTCTTGAGCGTATGAATGCCCTGGATGGCCAGCATCACACCCACCGCGAAGGAGAGCACGAACACGATGGGGATGGCAGCAACGCCGATCTGCATCATCTGCGCGAACACGGCATTGACGCGCACCGGCTGATGGCGAAAGCGTCCGGCTACCAGCCAGTACAGGGCCTCTATCGTCAGGGCGAGAAGATAGCCGACTTCCTCGACCGCGCGCAGTGTTGCGCGGCCGATCTGCTCGACGCTGCTGCGCAGGGACTGCCCAGCCGGTTCAGCCATCCGAGTTCAGGCGTTCCTGCACATCGGCGTGGATCGGGAACACCTTGTCCAGGCGTGCCAGCTGCAAGACCCCGAGCGCCGCATCGCTGACCCCGACCAGGCCGAACCGCAGGCTGTTCTTCTTGGCGGTCTGGTAGCCCTCGACCAGGCTGGCCACGCCGGAACTGTCGATGTAGGTCACCCCCGACAGGTCCACCAGCACGTGCCTGGCCTTGTCGAGGCAGCCCAGGATCGTCTGCCGGGCATCGGGGGAGCAGGACAGATCCACGTCACCGGTCAGCTCGACTACCGCGTAACCTCCCTCTTCGCGGACCTTGTAAGTCATTTGTTCAACCCCTCAACGGACCCGTGAGGGTCCTGGTTTCATTGGTCGGGATCACCGCTGGCATTGCCGCCCTGCCGGTGAATGTTCTTGCGCATCGTCAGCCGGTTGCCGCAGCCATCCGCGAGGTGGCCGTATTCCACCTCGTCCATTATCTGGCCGATGAAGTAGGTCCCCAGGCCCCCCGGTCGGAGATCCTCGATATCGCGCGGCTTGATACTGCCCGTATCGACCGGCTGGGCAAAATCCGTTAGCACGACTTCCAGGTGCCCGTCATTATTGAAGATTTCCAGGACAATTTCACCCGAGTAATCACCCTGGTCGGCGTGCTGGATGACATTCATGCAGGCTTCGTTGATGGCGACCACGAGCTCCTCGGCGAAGCTGGCGTCGATACCCAGCCCGATCAGGGCCAGGCGGGTCTTCTCGCGCACCGCCTTCAGGCACTCCGGGGTGGCATCGGTGCGAACCCGCAACAGCGTGCTGCTGTCGGCGGCCGGCTCGATGCACATGATGGTGATGTCGTCGTGCTGGACACGGTTGCCTGACAGCAGCTCGCGCACCAGGGCCGGCAGGCGGCTGGCGCCGGGCGCGCTGCCGTGGCGGTCGATGCAGGCGCTCAGCCCGGCAACGCCAAGCTCCCCGTTGCCGGTTTCCAGCTCGGTGATGCCATCGGTGAACAGGTACAGGGCGCCACCGGCGAGATCCAGCGAGTGCACCGGGAAGCTCACCTCCTCCAGCACGCCGAGCGGCGGCGCCTCGGCCGGGATTTCAGTAAAGCGGCCACCGGCCTCGCGCAGCAACGGTGGCTGGTGGCCGGCATTGGCGAAACTCACGCGTCGACCACCGCGGTCGACAAAGCCCGAGACGATGGTGACGAACATGCCAAAGGCCGAGGTTTCCACCAGCTCACGGTTGACCATCTGCAGCAGGCGGCCGGGGTCGGTTTCCTGTCGGGCCAGGCAGCGCAGCAGACTGGTCGTCTTGGCCATCAGCAGTGCCGCGTTCATGCCCTTGCCCGAGACATCAGCCAGGTTGAAGTAGATGCGCCCGTCCGGCAGGGTCAGGAAATCGAAGAAGTCTCCGGAAACCTCCCGGGCCGGGATGTTCAGCCCGTGCACCGGGAAGTCGGGGTTGGCCGAGGGCGCGGGCAGCAGACCCACCTGGATCTCGCGGGCCAGTTCCAGCTCCTTGCGCACACGTTCCTGTTCCACGAGCTGCTCGGCCATGCGGGCGTTGTGGATGGCCAGCGCCGCCGAGGCGGCAATTGCCGTCACCAGATGCCGGTCGCGGGCGTCGAACAGGCCGTCACCGGTGCGCTTGTTGATGAGCTCCAGGGCGCCGATGCTCGCGCCCTGCACCGTCAGCGGGGCGCAGAGGATGGAGCGGGTGACAAAGCCGGTGTCCTCGTCCACCGAGGCGGCGAAGTTCGGGTCATTGGAAACATCACGCACCATCTGCGCCTTGCCCGAGCGCACGGTCTTGCCGACGATGCCCTGGTCGGCATCCAGGCGCAGGCCGGTGATGTCCACCGGGCCGGCGCAGTCGTAACACACCAGCGCATCCCCCTCGCCTTCCAGCAGGAAGATCGAGGCGGCCTCGGCATCCAGGTAGACCATGAACCGGGCGATGGCGTTACGCAGCGTCTCCTCGATATCCAGCGAGGTGGCGAAGCCCTGGGTCATGTCCGCCAGCAGGCGGGCCTGGGATTCCAGCGCCTCGTCATCCGCCTCCTGCAGTGCCTGACCGATATGATCCGTGGTCATGCCGCCCCCGCTGCTGATCGCCCACCCGGCAAGATACAGGCGCTGACGCCGGCCGCCGGAGCGCCGAGTATACGAGAATCAGGCCGCCTCGTCGGGCGCCATCCTGCGCTTGCGGCCGCGCCACTCGCACAGGTCGTTGATGATGCACTCC
Source organism: uncultured Gammaproteobacteria bacterium (assembly GCA_964351795.1). Lineage (GTDB taxonomy): Bacteria > Pseudomonadota > Gammaproteobacteria > JADZEE01 > JADZEE01 > CAYGQN01. The sequence continues at coordinate 6,581 of CAYGQN010000086.1, read as the reverse complement.
GCGCAGCGGGGGTTGCGGGCAAGACACACGTAGCGGCCATGCAGAATCAGCCAGTGGTGGGCATTGAGCCGATAGACCTCCGGCACGAACTTCATGAGGCCGCGCTCAACGGCCAGCGGTGTCTTGCCCGGCGCGATACCGGTGCGGTTGGAAACCCGGAAAATGTGGGTATCCACGGCAATGGTCGGCTCGCCGAAGGCGGTATTGAGGATGACATTGGCGGTCTTGCGGCCGACGCCCGGCAGTGCCTCCAGGGCATCGCGCTCGCGCGGCACCTCGCCGCCGTAGTGCTGCAGCAGGATGGCGCAGGTGCGGATGATGTTCTTCGCCTTGCTGTTGAACAGGCCGATGGTGCGGATGTGCGCCCTGAGCCCCTCCTCGCCCAGGGCCAGGATGGCCGCCGGGGTGTTGGCCACCGGAAACAGTCGCCGGGTAGCCTTGTTGACGCCGACGTCGGTCGCCTGCGCCGAGAGGATCACGGCGATCAGCAGTTCGAAAGCCGAGTCGTATTCCAGCTCGGTCGTGGGGCTGGGGTTGCCCGCCTCCAGGCGGCGGAAGATCTCGGTGCGCTTGGCCCGGTTCACGGCTGCCTGTTCCGGTCCGCTGGCTGCACCGGCCCCGCTCCCGTGCCGGACATCCGCAACAGCGCCAGCAGCCCGCCCAGCAGCAGCAGGCCGCCGGCGGGGTGCACCGGCAGCGGCCAGGCCGGCCCGTCGCGGCCCGGCAGCCAGCCCAGGGCCAGGCCGCTGCCGGTGCACCCC
>CAYGQN010000086.1:0-5810 GCA_964351795.1 uncultured Gammaproteobacteria bacterium | reverse complement strand
CGGCCGGGCGGGCCTGAATGGCCTGCTCGGCCAGGGTCCACACCAGGGCGCTGCCGGCCAGGGTGGGCAGGTAGATACCGGGCAGAGCGTGCAGCGGCCAGGCCAGGCGCTGCAGGCCGATGCTGACCAGGCTGATGATCCCGGCCACCAGGATGAGATCGAACAACAGGCGGTCCCTGGCGGGCACCAGGTGGCGGGTCAGCGAGCACAGCAGCGCGGTCGCCGGCAGCACCAGCACGAACACCACGGCCATGGCGCCCGCCCGGGCGAGCGAATCCGAACAGGCCAGCACCGGGGTCAGACCGACCAGCCGGGCCGTGACCGGGTCGTCGGCAAGCATGGCCGACAGGGACGGCGGCGCGTTGTTTGCGGACATGCCGGGACGGGCCATCAAACGGGTGAGCGAAGCATTATACTGCCGGCCGCGGCATTGTCGCCCGAGCCCTCCTGGTCCTGCCTCATGAAACATCCCCGACTCGTTCTCAAACGCGGCGAGCAGCGCCGCATCCGCGCCGGCCACCTGTGGGTGTTCAGCAACGAGGTCGACACGGAGCGCTCGCCGCTGACCGAATTCACTCCCGGCGCCCTGGCGACCCTGTGCGACCAGGATCTGCGGCCGCTCGGGACCGCGTATGTCAATCCTGCCAGCCTGATTACCGCTCGGCTGCTGAGCCGTCGCGCCGACGCGCGGATCGACAGCGGCTGGTTCACTGGCCGGCTGCAGCGTGCCCTGTCACTGCGCCAGGCGCTGGTACCGGGGGACTGCTGGCGACTGGTGCACGGCGAGGGCGACGGCCTGCCCGGCCTCACCGTGGATCGCTACGGCGAGCACCTGGTGGTGCAGACGACCACCGCCGGCATGGACTGCCGCACTGCGGACATCATCGCGGCGCTGGAACAGACCCTGGCCCCGGCGTCCATCCTGCTGCGCAATACCGTCGGCGTGCGGGAGCTGGAAGGCCTGCCGCTGGATACCCGCCAGGCAATGGGCAGCACCCCGGAGATGGCCATGCTCGGCGAGCATGGGCTGTCGTTCCGCGTGCCCCTGCATGCCGGTCAGAAAACCGGCTGGTTCTTTGATCATCGCGACAACCGGGCCCGCCTCGCCGCACCCTGGATACACGGCCGCCGGGTACTGGACGTGTTCGCCTACCTCGGTGCCTGGAGTGCCCGCGCCGGCGCCCTGGGGGCCGCGGAAATCGCGATGGTGGACAGCTCCGAGGCGGCACTGGCCATCGCCGCCGACAACGTGGCCGATGCCGCGCCCGGCGTGGCGGCGGAAATCATTGCCGGCGACGCGTTCGACAGCCTCGAGGCAATGGCGGGTGCTGGCCGGCAGTTCGATGTCGTCATCGTCGATCCACCCGCGTTCATCAAGCGCCGCCGCGACAGCGCGCGCGGCAGCCGTGCCTACGAACGCCTGTTCCGACTGGCGCTGAAACTGTGTGCGCCGGAGGCGATGTTCATCGGCGCTTCGTGCTCCGGCCTGCTCGGGGCGGCGGAATTCCAGGGCATCGTCCGGCGCGCGGCGCTTGCCGAGCAGCGGACCGTCCGCATCGTGGCCCGCGGCGGCCAGGCGGCCGACCATCCCGTGCACCCGGCCGTGCCCGAATCCGAGTACCTGAAGTGCCTGTTCTGCCGGGTGCAGGCCTGAACGGCGGTCGATTGACGCCGCCCTGCCGCGGCGGTCGGCGACGCCGGGGGCAACGTGGCTGAGCTGCAGGACAACGGTATCGATCCGTTCGGATACGGCCGTTGTCCCCGGGCAGCGCGCCCGGCATCGACGGCACTCCGATGCCAGCGCCAGGAAGACTCTTGTCCTGACGATGAACGCCCGGCAAAGACCGGCGCCGGTCAGGGCGGGGGCGCCTGCCGGTCGGCAGCGGCCAGCCAGCCGCTGCCATTGAGCCAGGCCGCGGCCCGGCGACTGCCCTGTGTCAGGCATGCCGAGGTCACGGTCGCGCCGGACAAGGCATCGATGATGCCCCCTGCCTCGCGCAGTGCCCAGCGCCGCTCGCCGGCGTCCGCCACCAGCAGCGCCTGGAACCGGGCCCGCCAGGCAGCACCGCCCTGCCCCGCCACGCGCGCGCCAATTCCCGGTGTTTCGGCATGCGCCAGGATACTCATGCCCAGCACACGACCGGACGGCGCCACGGCCAGGGCGAATTCGACGCTGTCCACGTAGCAGCCCGGGCTGCGGGCATGCACGACCAGGGCCTCGGTGCGCCCCGCCAGCCCGGCACTGAACACTCCCAGCAACCAGGCCGGCGCCGCCTCGGGCAGCGACAGGGGCCGCGCTTCGGCCCCGTGCAGAGTCGCTGGCAGGCTCGAGACCATGCGCTGCCATGCTCGCGCCTGCGACTGCCGCGCGATCCCCGGCCGGGCCAGCTGGTCCATCACGGACACCAGCGCCCCGGTGAGCAGCACCGCGCCGATGACGATGCCCGCCGATACGGCACGCGCGGGCGCCATCAGCGATGTTCTCCGAGCGTGCGCGGCCGCGTCATCCGATCGATCAGCGGTACCGCCGTGTTCATGGTCAGCACGGCGAAAGCGACCCCGTCCGGGAAGGAGCCGAACGCGCGCACGAACCAGGCCAGCACGCCGCAGCCGGCGCCGAACAGCAGGCGGCCGCGCAGGGTCACCGGCGAGGACACCGGATCGGTGGCAATGAAGAAGGCACCGATCATGGTTGCCCCGCTGAACAGGTGGAACACGGGCGAGAGGTGGCGATCACTGTCGGCAACGGCAAACAGGCCGGCCACCACGAACATGCCGCCCAGAAATGCGACCGGCACGTGCCAGCTGATCACCCGGCGGAACAGCAGCCCGATGCCACCGGCGAGAAATGCCAGGTTGACCAGGTCCTGGTGCCGCGCGCCCAGCACGCCCGCGGGCCCCGGCGAGAAAATCTCCGAGAGTGTGCGGTTCAAGCGCAGTTCGGTGGCAATCGCCGCCAGCGGTGTCGCGCCACTGACGCCATCCGGCGGCAGCCACTGGCTCATGGCGGCCGGGAAACTCAGCGCCGCGAAGGCATAGCCGGCCATGGCCGGGTTGAACACGTTGCCGCCGAGGCCGCCGAAGGCCTGCTTGGCAACCAGCACGGCGAAAACCGCGGCCGCCAGCGGCAGGTACCAGGGGCAGATCGGCGGCAGCGCCAGGGCCAGCAGCACGGCCGTGACCAGGGCGCTGCCGTCGGCAAGTCCCGCCCGCGGTGGCAGGCCGCGCAGCCTCAGACCGGCGACCTCCGCCGCCAGGGCCGCCGCCACGGCCAGCGCGATGTTGACCAGCACGCCGGCCCCCTGCAAGAGGACCATGACCACGACGCCGGGAACCAGCGCCAGCAGCACGTCGCGCATCTGTCCGACCACGGTCAGCCCGGACAGGGCATGGGGCGAGGACAGGAGCCTGTGCGGACCGTCGCTCACGGCCGCTGCCGGCAATCAGTCATCGGCGGACCTGCGCCGGGCACGTTCACGCGCAACCGCCTCGGCAATGTAGCTGCGCCGGTCCGCCACCGCCGGTGCCGGCTCGACAGCTGCGCTGTCCCGGGTGACAACCGCCGGCCGCGGCGCCGCCAGGCGCGCCGCCCGGCGCTCGTGGCGTTCACGGGCATCGCTGGCACGCTGAGCAGCCTCGTCCAGCACCTCGATGTCGGCCTTCGCGTGGCGATAGTACTGGACCAGGGGGATCGCGCTCGGGCAGACATAGGCGCACAGACCGCACTCGATGCAATCGAACAGGTGATAGTCCTGGGCGGCGTCGTAGTCATCCACGCGGCAGAACTCGTACAGGCCCTGGGCATCCAGGCCGGCCGGGCAGACCTCGACACAGCGGCCGCAGCGGATGCACGGCTGCGCCGGCCGCGCGGGCGTGTCGGCCACGACCAGCAGGCAGTTGCTCACTCGGGTTATCGGGACCGCCGTGCTGGCGAGCGCCACGCCCATCATGGGCCCGCCCATAATCGTGCCCGTGCCGGCGCGCGGCCCGGCGTGGGCAAGCAGATCGGCAACCGCCATGCCGAGCGGCACCAGGTAATTGCCCGGGCGCTCGACCTCGCCGGTCACGGTCACCAGTCGGGTCAGCAGCGGCTCGCCCCGGCAGACCGCGTCCGCCACCGCCGCGGCGGTGGCGACGTTGTGCATGACCACGCCCACCTGGATGGGCAGGCCGCCGCTGGGAACCTCTTCCCCGGTGAGTGCCAGGATGAGCTGCTTCTCGCCGCCGGCCGGATACACCGCCGGCACCGTCCGGATCTCCAGCGCAACGGCGCCGTCGTCAGCCACGGCGGCAACGGCCGCGGTCAACGCCGCCACCGCCTCGGGCATGTCCGCCTCCACGGCCAGTACCAACCGCGGCGCCGCCGCGGCCCGGGCAAGGATGAGCGCGCCCTCCACCACCGCGTCGGCCCGGCAGCGCAGCAAGGTGTCGTCGCAGGTAATCCAGGGCTCGCATTCCACGCCGTTGATGACCAGCAGGTCCACGCCGTTGCCCGAGCCCTCGCGCAGCTTGACCGCGGCGGGGAAACCGGCGCCGCCGAGGCCGACGATGCCCGCCTCGGCGATCCGCTGCTGCAGCTCGACCGGTTCGCAGTGCCGCCACTGGAGCGGTTCGAAACCGCTTGACGCCGTGCCCCCCGGATCGGTCTCGATCACGATGCAGGGCAGTGACAGGCCACCCGGATGCGCCACCGGCTCGGGCCCGATGCCGACCACGCGGCCGGCGGCCGGGGCGTGCAGGGCCATGCTGACGTAGGAATCCGGCTCGGCGATCCGCTCGCCGCGGGCCACCTGCTGGCCGAGTCGGACACAGGGGCGTGCAGGGGTGCCGATGTGCTGCTGGAGCGGCAATACCAGCCGTGCCGGTACCGGCACGCTGTGATAGCGGCCGCTGGCCGAGACCTGCCGATGCCCGGGCAGAACCAGCCCGCCACGCATCGGCCAGGGTGCGGGCAGGGCGCTCAAGTCGGCTTCGGCCAGCGCCAGTGCGGCGCCGGCGCCGGCCCGGGCAGCATGTCGATGCAGTCCACCGGGCAGGGGGCGAGGCACAGTCCGCAGCCGGTGCAGGCGGCCTCCAGCACACTGTGCATGCGCTTGGGCGCACCGACGATGGCGTCCACAGGGCAGGCCTGGATGCACTTGGTGCAGCCGATGCACAGCTGCTCATCGATGCGGGCCACACCCTCGGTGCCCGCGTAATCGGCGGGCCGGAGCACACGACCGGCTTCCTCGCCGAGCAGCCCCGCGAGGGTCAGCTGGGTGCGCTCACCGCCAGGGGTGCAGCGGTTGATGCCGGTCCGCCCGCGGCTGATGGCCTCGGCATAGGGCTGACAGCCACCGAAACCGCAGGCGCCGCACTGGGTCTGCGGCAGTACGGCGTCGACACGCGCGGCGACCTCGCCGGCCACCTCGGGCCGGTGCCAGCGGCCGGCCACGGCGGCGGCAAGGACCAGGCAGGCCAGGACGGCAATGGCCGGCAGCACGGCCTCAGAACCCCGCGAAACCGACGAAGCCGTTCAGGGTCATTGCCATGATGCCCAGGCTGATGAGCGCCAGCGGCGCCCCGCGCAGGGGTGCCGGCGCATCGCCTCTTGCCAGGCGCTCGCGCAGGGCGGCGAGCACGGTCACGGTGATGGCGTAACCGATCCCGGCGCCCGCTGCAGCGGCGACGGATACCAGCCAGCCCGCCTTGCCCGCCCCGGCGGTCACGGCCAACGCCAGCACGGCACTGTTGATGGTCACCAGGGGGCCGAACACACCGTAGCGCTGCCAGGCGGACGGGTTGAGACGGCGCAGCAGAGCCCCTTCCAG
>CAYGQN010000085.1:0-12155 GCA_964351795.1 uncultured Gammaproteobacteria bacterium | reverse complement strand
GCGTAGGGCCGACTTCAGTCGGCCGCCATTCCCGCGCGTGGTTGCCGGGGCTCTCGCGGCTGAAGCCGCTCCTACGACGTGGTGGTTTGGCGTCGGGGGAGTGCGGCGTTGGGGTTCGACGGCGCCGGGCGGCGTGGCACGGGCGTTGTGTTCGGGGGCGGAGCGGCGTCGGGGTTGGTTCTGGCAGCGTAGGGCCGACTTCAGTCGGCCGCCATTCCCGCGCGTGGTTGCCGGGGGGCTTTCGCGGCTGAAGCCGCTCCTGCGGCGTGGTGGTTTGACGTGGAGTCTCAGGCGAGCTGGTGTCGCCCGGCGTCCACGGCCTGCAGCCTGGCCTGGACTTCCGGCCATTGGGCGGCCACGCTGAGCACCTGCGGGCGGGTCAGCCGCAGCAGCGTGCAGGAGTCCATGGCGGTGACGGTGGCGTTGCGCAGCGGCGCGCCCAGCAGGGCCGCTTCGCCGAACAGGTCGCCGTAACCGAGTTCGGCCACTTGTCGGCCGGCCTGGCTGACGCGCACCCTGCCTCGGCTGATGACGTACAGCGCGTCGCCGTGTTCACCTTCACCGATGATCTCGTCGCCGGCCAGGAAGGTCAGCGGCCGGGCCTGCTCGGCCAGCGCCTCCAGGCTGTCCTGCGACAAGCCCTGCAGCACCGGCACGCGGGCGAGCAGTTCGCGCGGCGCCGGGCTGTCCGGGCTCGCCGTTGCCGGCCCACCGGTCCGCGCCAGGCCGGCCTCCAGGCGACGTCGCAGGGCTGCGCCCGCGCGGGCGCCGAGCTGGCCGTGCTGCACCGCCTGCGTCACGGTTTCCAGGGCGTCCGTCAACGCGGCCCGGCGGAAGCTGTTGCGTTCGAAGCGCTCGCAGAAGTCCGGGAATTCCCGCCGGGTGTCGGCCAGCCGCGCCTGCCGGCGCGCGATGCGGTCCTGGTAGACCTGCAGCAGGCCCGCGACGGCGGCACTGTCGTGATCCTCGCGTGCCAGCAGGGCCTCGTGCGCGGCCCGAGCCATGATGATGCCGGCCACGTTGTGCTGCAGGTGCCCCGACAGGCGCATGCGCTGGTAGCGCGCCAGCAGGCCCGCCGCCCAATCGCGCTGGCGCAGCCAGCGCAGCGCCGCGGCTTCAAGTGGCAGGAACACGCCGCTGGCCGGCGCCGGCTCGCCCGCTGCCCGGGCACGATCACGCAGCAGCAGATCGCGCAGTTCCAGGAATACGTACTGGTCGATCACCCCCTCCTCGAACAGTCCGGCAAGGGCCTCGGACTCGGCCCGCAGCGCGCCCAGGTGCGCCGCCCGTTCCACCGAACCCGGGGCCGGTGAGGCCTCGGCCTCCAGTTCGCCTGCCAGCGAACGGGCGAGGCGGTGGTGTACTGCTGAGGACATCACGCCGGCCGAGCGCCAGCGATCAAGATTCGCCTCGATGCCGGTACGGGCGGCATTCAGGGCGTCGCTGAACTCGGCCTGCTCGCCCGCGTTCATCCGGTCCAGGCCAAGCCGGTGCATCAAGGGTCGCAACGTGGCCGCATTGAGCAGCAGCGACAGCAGCACCACGCCCATGGTCACGTCGAGCACGAGCTGACGGGTCGGCAGGCTGTCCGGGATGGACAGCGCAATGGCCACGGCCAGGCCGCCCTTGAGCCCGCCCCACCACATGATGTGCTGCCCTGCACGCGGCATCGCCGGCAAGTCGAACAGGCGCAGCGTCGCCGGCAGGAGACCGTAGACGGCCACCGCCCGTGCCAGGTGGATGAGCAGCACCGCCGCCAGGATCAGCGGCCAGCGCGACAGTACCGAGCCGGGCTCCACGGCCAGGCCCATGAGCAGGAACAACAGGGCATTGCAGACGAACGCCAGCAGCTCCCAGGTCTGGCCCACGGCCTGGCGTGTCTGCCGGCTCATGCGCGTGACGCCCAGCGCGCCGAAGGCAATCGACCCGGTGACCGCGGCCATGACGCCGGACACGTGCAGGCTGTGTTCGGCCACGATGAAGCTGACGTAGGCGGCGGCGACCGACAGCGCCAGCATCGCGGGCGTCTCGCAGCGAAGGCGGTGGCCGAGCTCGCTTGCCAGCACGCCGATGCAGATGCCCAGGCCCGCACCACCGAAAAACACCAGCGCGAATTCGGGCACCGCCAGCAGCAGTGCGCCGGCATCAAGCGCATCGCCTGCATCGCCCAGCACCAGGCCCAGCAGCAGGCTGAACACCACGATGGCGACGGCATCGTTGAACAGCGACTCGCCCTCGACCAGCACCCCCAGCCGGGCCGGCGCCCCGACTTCGCGGAACAGGGCCACCACGGCCACCGGATCGGTGGCTGAGATGAGGGCGGCAAACAGGAAGGCGGTGCCCGCTGCCAGGCCGGCCAGCTGCCACAGGCCCAGACCGATGATGGCCGTGGACAGCAGCAGGGCCGGCACCGCCAGGGTGAGTACCGGCGCGAGGTCCTTCAGCAGCCGGCGCGCATCCAGGCTCAGCCCGGACTCGAACACCAGCACCGGCAGCAGGACGAAGAACACGAGCTGCGGGCTGAGCCGCAGGTCGGCAAAGTGGCTGGTACCCGGCAGCAGCCGGGCCAGCTCCGCCAGGGCCATGCCCGCCAGTACCAGCATCACGCTGTCGGGCAGCCTGAGGCGCCGGGCGAGGCCGGCCAGCACCACCGCCAGCGCCAGCAGCAGCGCGGCAATGAGGACGATGTCGGCCAAGTCCGCGGCCTCAGTCGCCGGGCGAGTGCCGGTCGGAACGGTGACAGTGGCCGCCGGTTGTGGGCCCAGGCATGACCGGATCTCCTGCCGCGCGGGGAGCGCGGTTGCGGCACAGGTATAGCCTCACCCCTGCCGGCGGCGGCTGCGCTGGATCAAGCGCAGCGGGATTGGCCGGGGATGCGGGCCGGGCGCTCAGGCCGGCCGGATGCGCTCCAGCCCGCCCACGTGCAGTTCGCGGTTGCGCTCGAGCATCTCCCGGCGCATCTCCCGGCGCATGCGGCCGGCTTCGAACAGGCGCTGCTCGATATCGGTTTCGATGGCGAGCGGCGGCACGGGGATGGGATTGCCCTGCTCGTCCTTACTGAGCATGGTGAAGTAACAGGAGATGACGTGGCGCTCCTCGCGCTCGGTCGGTTGCGCGGCCTGGACGCGAATGCCTACTTCCAGCGAGGTATTGCCGGTGTAGTTGACGTTGGCCTTGAAGGTGACCAGGTCGCCGACGCGCACCGGCGCGCGGAAATGCACCTGGTCGACGAACACGGTGACCACGTAACTGCGGCAGTAGCGCGCGGCGCAGGAATAGGCCACCTGGTCGAGCAGGCGCAGCAAGGCGCCGCCATGCACGGCACCGGAGAAATTGGCGAGGTCCGGTGTCATCAGCACCGTCATGTACAGCGACTTCGGCCGCTCTTCGTCGATCATGCGCCTGCCTGCCCCTGACCACTGCGCGTGGCCGACGTGGCCCGTGCCGGGCCCGCCCTGCAATCTACCCCGCGAGGGCGGGCTGGTGCCAGCCCGGGTGGTGTCCCGAAGGCATCCGGGTGGTTCAGGCCGCGCGGCGCCGGCGGGCGAGGCCGATGAGCGCGGGCAGCATCAGCGGCAGCGCCGCGGGTAGCGGGATGGGTGCCGGCGGCTGGCCCTGCAGGGCCGCCGACAGCGTGGCGAGTGATGCCAGCGGAAAGGCACCGCCATACAGGGCGGAGGTCACGGTCACGTCCTGGCTTGCCGCCGTGGCACCGAAGGCCAGGCCGATGGCGGCGTTGGCGGCGCCGTTCTGGTTCACCAGCGGGCCGAAGGGGCCGGTGATACTGCGCGGTGCGACGCCGCCGATGGCATTGGTGCGAATCCGAAGGAAAAAGCGCAGCTGGTCTCCGACCTTGGTATTGAGGCTGAAATCGAGCGAGGGCGTTGCCGGGTCCAGCAGGCCAGTGGCGTCCGACAGGATGCTGCCATCGGTGCCGACGAAAGCGCGGTTGGCCCCCGAACTGATGAAATAGCTCTCGCCCGGGCCGCCCAGGGTTGTCACCGAGCCGCTGATGATGGCCTCGGCGCGTGCCTGGTTGTTCGTCCCGCCCTGGCTGATGCTGTGGTTCGCGGCCACCAGGCCCGAGGCGAACAGGGAGAAGTTCACCGTGACGGGTGTGCCCGGCGCCAGCACGCTGGAGCTGACCGTGAGGGTGTCGTCGAAGTCGGTCTGGGCGATCCCGACGGTGGTCCAGATGGGCCCGGAGGTCGGTGTGGTGAGGATGCTCGTGCCCGCCCAGCCGGATGCCGCCCCGATGCTGTTGCTCGACAACGATGTCGTGGCCGTGGCGGCGGCCCCGATGCTGCCGTTGCTGACCGACTGGATGCCGGTGGAACCGTCCGGGGGAAGAATGAAGCCGGAGACCGCATCCTCGGCCAGGGTCGTGTTGCCCGAGCCATAGCGGGCGGTGGAATTGGCGGACAGCTGCGCTGCCCCGACGTCGGCGAAGCCGGCGCTGAGCAGCAGCACCGTGCCCAGCAGGATGGTTTGGTGGTGTCCAGCCACTGAAGGCCTCCGTGCCAAACGGCGTTGGCGGTTTGGGTTGCCTCGCCAGTGAATCGGCTTCAGTCCTGCAAGGCTGTGAAACGCGTCACAGGATGGGTCTGCGGTGACCCGGTTTCCACTGATCTCGGCGCAGCCGGGCCCGGACGCGCTGATGCGGCCTCACACCGGCAGGCGGGCCATCGCACTGGCGCCGTTGAGAGCGTCGAGGCTGACGAACAGCGGCGCCAGCACCAGTGCGGCGACGGCAATCGCGCAGAGCCGTTCCACGAGGGCGGACAGTGCGCTGGCCCAGTGGCCGCGTGAATGACATGCGGGGTGTTGTGCTGTCTGGTTCATGGCTGCTCTCCGGAATCGGGTTGGGGTGACGACAGCGTTCTGGCGTCGACCTCGGGCCATTGTCGGGCCGGTGTGTTTCGCCACGGTTGGAAGCCGGATCCGGATTTGTTGCGCGAATGTACCCCGGGATGGTCAGCCCGCCAGCAGGCTCACCAGACGCTGGCGCAGCCCCGGGATGTCCAGCGGCTTGCGCAGCAGGCCACGCAGCCCGGCGGCGGTGGCCATGTCCTCGTCGATGCCCTCGCTGTTGCCCGTGTAAAGCAGGGCGGGGAGGTGCGGCTGCCTCGCCAGCACCGCCTGCGCGAGTTCCAGACCGTTCATGCCCGGCATGCTGTAATCGACGAGCATCAGGTCCACCCGGTCAGCCCTGCAATGGGCCAGGGCGGCGGCGGGATGTTCGAACACGGTCACCTTCAGGCCCCAGGCCAGCAGTTGTTCATGGATGAACTCCGCCACCTGCGCATCGTCCTCGCAAACCACGACATGGCCGCTAAGCCTGGCAGAGCCCGACCTTGTGCCTGCGGCTTCGGTGGGGACATGCTCGTTGCCCGCGCCTTCCGCTGGCGGCAGCAGGACCTCGAACCGGGTGCCGGCGGCTGGCCCGGATACCACCGTGATGTGGCCGCCGTACTCGTGCACGATGCCGTGCACGACCGCCAGGCCCATGCCGCTGCCGCGGCCCGTTTCCTTGGTGGAGAAGAACGGTTCGAACACACGGTCCAGCGTGTCCGGCGCAATGCCTGCGCCTGTATCGGTGCAGGTAAGCAGCAGCCAGTCGCCGTCGGTGGCCTGGTGGCAGGCGGTGCACAGCGCGTTGTCTACCCGCCGGCGACTGATGGCGACATCGATCCGGCCTTCGCCTTCGATGGCATCGCGAGCATTGATGCACAGGTTCATCAGCACCTGCTGCAGGTGCAGGGGATCGGCTTCCACAGGCGGCAGTCCCGGGGCGCAATCGATACTGACTTCCATGTTCGCCGGCAGCGTTGCACTGAGCATCTGCAGGGATTCGCGCACCACCGACTCGAGATCAACCGGGCGGGCCTGGCCACGCTGGCCGCGCGAGAAGGTGAGCATCTGCTGTATCAGGTCCCGCGCGCGCTCGGGGAATGGCGCGCCTTGCGCAGGTAGCCTTCCTGGCGTTCGTCGGCCGCGGCCCGTGCGCGGTCCTCTGCCATCCCCATGTAACCAAGTACGCTGGTCAGGATGTTGTTGAAGTCGTGGGCGATGCCGCCGGTGAGCTGGCCAATCGCCTCCATCTTCTGGGCCTGTCGCAGTTGGGCTTCAAGGTTCCGGCGTGACTGCTCGGCGCGCTGGCGCTCGGTAATGTCGCGCAGGTAGCCGATGAAAATCAGCCCGTCGGGCCCGCGGGCCGTGCCAATGGCCATCTCCACCGGGAATTCACTGCCGTCGGCGCGCAGGCCGGCGGTCTCGATGCGGCGGCCGATGTACTGGCCGGCGCCGCTGGCGAGGTAGCGGCGCAGCCAGCGCGCATGCGCACGCCGGTAGCGGGGCGGGACGATGGTTTCCGAGAGCCTGCGCCCGATGACCTGTTCACCGCGGTAGCCGAAGCAGCGCTCGGCGGCGGGGTTGAAATCGATGATGCGGCCGCTCGAATCCATCGTCACGATGCAATCCAGCGCGGCTTCCACGGTGGCGCGCAGGTGGTCCTCGCTACGGCGCAGGGCGTTTTCCCGCTCGCGGCGCTCGGTGACATCGCGGATGATCACCAGGATGTGCGGCCGGCCCTCGAATGTGATCGGTACACCGCGTGGCTCCACGTGAAAGCGACTGCCGTCCTTGTGCCAGGCCCGGTCCTCGGTCTGCGCGTAACCACTGGCGAGCACTTTGCCGACAAAATCGCGCACGATCGCGTGCTGGCCCGGGTCGCGGAAGAAGTCCGTCAGTGGCCGGCCCAGAACCTCGCTGCGGCAATAGCCGTACATCTTCTCGGCCGCCGGGTTGATGTCCACCACCACGCCCCCGGTGGTGAGCACGGCGAGGGCATCGACGGAGGCATTGAAGATGCCGCGGTAGTGTTCCTCGCTGCGGCGAAGCGCGTGCTCGGCGCGCTGCCGCTCGATTTCGCTGGCCGCGCGACTGGAGAAGATGCGCAGGATGGATTCCGCACGTGCCGGTGAATGCATGGCGCCGCGGGTCATCACGGCGAACAGGCCAAGCGGCCGCCCTTCGCTGTCGAACAGGGGATAACCGGCATACCCCTGGATGTGGAATTCGCCGAGAGAGCCATCGGCAAACAGGTCGACCACACCGCGCGGGTAGAACTCGAAGGCCTGGCCGACGACCGTCTCGCAGGGCGTGCCGGCCATCCGCTATCCCCTGGCCGGCAGGCGTTCGTTACCGATGTGCAGGGCCAGGGTGGAGATATGGCCGGCGCCGTCGTGCTCTTCGTACAGACCGACCAGCGCGGCGTCTGCCTGCAGCAGGGTGATGGCGGCGGCGACGAGATCATCGAGGATGGCATCCGGCCGCGCGCCCGACAGGGCCCTCGCGGCGGCGAACAGCAGTTCCTCGTTGCTGCGCACTCGTCGGTCCGATGGCCTGGCGCCCGTGAGGCTGGCAGGAATGTCGCTCATACCTGGTCCGCGTTGCCTGTAAGCGGCCTCCTTGAGGATCCTAGCAGCGGACCTGTCCCGCGGACGGCGAGGCTACAAAACGCCAACAGCGGATACGAAACTGAAACAAACCGCTCGCGCGGGTTCACTCATCGGGGACGAACATGTAGCCGGTGCCGCGCATGGTGCGAATGGCCCGGGGGTGCTCCGGATCGCGTTCTATCTTGCGTCGCAGGCGCGCGATACGGATGTCGATGCTGCGGTCCATCGGGTCCCAGTCACGATTCTGCGTGAGCATCATCAACTGGTCGCGCGACAGCGGCCGGTTTGGTCGCTCCATGAACACGCGAAGGAGTTCGAACTCCGCCGCCGTGATGGGTATCTCCCCGCCATCGGCATTGAACAGCTGCTGACGCTGAAGATCCAGCCAGGCCGCGCCCATCGGCAGGCGCGGCTCCGGGGCCTGCGGCCCGGGCGGCGGGGGCGTGCGGTAACGCCGCAGCAGGCTTTTCAGCCGGGCGCGCAGTTCGCGCAGGTCGAAAGGCTTGGTGACGTAGTCGTCGGCGCCGACTTCCAGCCCGACAATTCGATCCACCGGGTCGCCGGCCCCGGAGACGATGATTATCCCCACGTCGGCCCGCTCTCGCAGCGAACGCGCCAGGCTCAGGCCGTCCTCGCCGGGCAGGCCGACGTCCAGCAGCACCACGTCCGGCAGCGCAGTGGCCATGCAGCGGCGGGCTTCCCCGGCATCGGCCGCAGCCATCGTCTGAAAACCGGATTCGGTGAGATATTCGACCAGCATGTCGCGGATTGACGGATCATCGTCCACGACAAGCACGCAACGTTGCTCTTCCATGGACGCCCCCGGAAGGCCGACACGACAAGCTTATTGTCGGCAATGCCCGTGAGCCTGTCACCGTGGATGGACCGGATTTGAGGGAAATCCTGGGTAATTCAGGGATTGCCCTAGCGGCCCGGTGCTACTGCACGACAACAAAGTGGCTGCAAGCGCCCTACAGCACCGTTACATCCTGCCCCCAGACTCTGTTTCCGACGACGGACGACGGGCGTCCGTTCACAACAGGCATTCATGGGAGACAGGAAATGAAGCAAGCGAAACGACAGACAGTGGCGGGGATTGGCCTGGCTGCTGCGTCAATCGTCACCGCGGTGTTGATCTGGATGCAGCTCGACGCCGCGCTGGCGATGCCGACCCTGTTCGCCTGAACAAACTGCCAGTGCCCAAGCCAACTTCACGGGAGTCACATCATGAACAAGCACTACCAGACTGTAGTCATCGTCACCTTCATGCTCATCGCGCCGCTGGCATCGGCAGCGCAGGGCTTTGCACCCTGGGCCATGCGCGAGGTCAACATTATCGCAGCGGGCATCGACAGCCCGGCGGGCACGGGGGGCACCGGCCCGTATTACCGCTCACTGCAGGCACCACCGGCGCCGGACGGCGCCGACAGCGTGCAGATGCCCGGCGGGGTAATGCCCTGGTATCGGCCGGGATCCTGACGCGACCATCCGCTGGCGCCCGGGTCCGCCCGGGCGTCAGTAATTCAGCAGCAGCGTGAACGAGAGGATGTGGTTGCTGGCATCGCGGCGGCCACGGCGGCCAACGTACTGGTGCAGGTAGCCGATTTCGGTGTTGGCGTGCTCGCCGAGCCGCACGCCCAGGCCGGCGAAGACGCGGTTCTGGTCGAAGCCGTCGTCGGCACCCCAGTCGGTATCGTTCAGATGCACGAACAGCTCGTCCCACAGGGACAGGTAGAGTTTGTTGCCGGCGCCCAGCGGGCGGGTGAGCTTCAGCAGTTGCCGGAAACGCCAGCCGGTGTCGCCGGCGCTTTCCACCTGCCGCTGCTCCAGCCGGGTGCGCGTGGACAGCGCAAAGCCCGCCAGCGGCCCGGCGCTGCTCCAGGTGAGCTGCTGCCAGATGCGATGCTCGACGATGTCGTCCGGGACGCCGCGCGGGTCGGTCGGGATGAAGGCGTAACCGGCCCACAGGGTCGCCCGCTTGCCCAGTGCATACCCCAGCGCGCCGCGGACGATGCCCTGGTTGAAGCGGCTGCTGTTGTCGTTGAAGCGACCCTGGCCCTCCAGCCAGAAGCGCGCCGGCGAGTCCGCTGCGCCGATGCGGCCCGTGGCCACTACGGCGCCCCAGCTGTGCCAGTCATCGAGCGCGTCGGCCAGCGCCTGCCCGCCAGTGGCCAGGGCCGCCGCGAGCAGCACGGTCGCGCTGCGCAGGTGCCTTGCGTGCATTGTTCCCCCCCGTGGGCGGCTTCTTTGACCGCGTAAAGCGGGCATGGTGGGTGGCCATCCGGACAGCGTCAAGCCACCATCGTGCCGCCCCTGAGCGGGCCGGTACTTACATATGTGTTTGTACGATTTACAGCGGCCGGGGCCGTGCCAGCCAGCCACGCCCGGTATCGCGCCGGCTGTGGGCAAGGCACGGAACCTGCACCCTCCCGGGCAGGGGCGCGTCAGTGGATGCGCCCCCCAGCCATTCGCACCGGGAGTCATTCGTATGTCCGCACATGTCTACAAAACCATTGAAGTCACCGGTTCTTCGGCCACGAGCAGCGACGATGCCGTGAGCCGGGCCGTTGCCAAGGCAGCCGAATCGGTCCGCAACATGGACTGGTTCGAAGTCATCGAAACCCGGGGGCACCTGGCCGACGAGGCCATCGCTCACTGGCAGGTCACCGTGAAGATCGGTTTCCGCATGGACTGAGTCCGGGCGGCGGTGGTGCCGGGATGCCCGGGGCGCCGAAAAGGGTTAACCTTGACGGTACTTGTACCCGGCTTCGGGTACCAGACAGGCGAATCGCCCGGGGGAGCGACGCTTCATGCCGGTTGCCGGTGCCCGGTGCTGCCGTCAGGCGCGCCGGTCGCGGCAGCGGGGGCCGGCCTGGCCACCATCAACATTCAGCCATCCTGCGAAGATGGCGAACCAGGAGGACTTCATGATGTCGGAAAGTAACAACAGCGGCGTGCTGGAACTCGACGCCGTGATCGTCGGCGCGGGTTTCGCCGGCCTGTACATGCTGCACAGGCTGCGCGACAAGCTCGGCCTCAAGGCGCGGATTTTCGAGGCGGCCGACGGCGCCGGCGGCACGTGGTACTGGAACCGCTATCCCGGCGCCCGCGTGGACATACCCAGCCTGCAATACTCCTACCAGTTCGACGAGAAACTGCAGCAGGAGTGGGAGTGGAAAGAGCGTTACGCGCCGCAGTCGGAGCTGCTGGACTACGTCAACCACGTGATAGAGCGTTTCGAACTGGCCCCGGACATCCAGTACAACTCGCGGGTCGAGTCCGCCGTTTACGACGAGCAGGCGAAGCTGTGGAACGTGAAGCTGAGCACCGGCCAGAGCGCCGTCGCCCGTTTCTGCATCATGGCCACCGGCTGCCTGTCTGCCGCCAACACGCCGGATTTCAAGGGTCGGGATTCGTTCACCGGCGAGGTCTACCACACCGGCCAGTGGCCGCACGAGGGCGTGGACTTCACCGGCAAGCGCGTGGGCATCATCGGCACCGGATCCTCGGCGGTGCAGTCCATCCCGGAAATTGCCAAGCAGGCAGAACACCTGACAGTGTTCCAGCGCACGCCGAACTTCTCGGTCCCGGCGCACAACCAGCCGCTGGACCCGCAGGAGCAGCAGCGCGTGAAGGCCGACTACAAGGCTTTCCGGGAGGCGGGCAAGCAACAGGTGCTGGCCTGGGACATCCAGCCCAACCCCAAGGCCTACGAGGAGATGAGCAAGGACGAGCTCAAGGCCGAACTGGAGGCCCGCTGGCAGATCGGTGGCCTGTTCTTCTACGGCGCGCTGGCGGACATGCTCATCAACAAGGAGTCCAACGACGCGGTCGCCGAGTTCGTGCGCGAGAAGATCCGCTCCAAGGTCAAGGATCCGGCCGTGGCGGAACTGCTCACCCCGACGTCGATCATCGGCTGCAAGCGTATCTGCGCCGACACCAACTACTACGAGACCTACAACCGCGACAATGTGCTGCTGGTGGACGTAAGCAAGCAGCCCATCGATGAGATCACCCCGCGGGGCGTTCGCGTGGGTGACACCGAGTACGAGTTCGACGCCATCGTCTTCGCCACCGGCTTCGACGCCATGACCGGGGCGCTGAACCGCATCGACATCCGTGGTCGCGAGGGCCTGCCGCTGAAGAAGAAGTGGGAGGCCGGCCCGCGCACCTACCTCGGCCTGCAGACGGTGGGTTTCCCGAACATGTTCATGATCAGCGGCCCGGGCAGCCCCTCGGTGCTGACGAACATGATCACCTCCATCGAGCAGCACGTGGAGTTCGTCTCCGACACCATCGAGTACCTGCGGGACAAGGGCCTGGCCGAGATCGAGGCCCAGCCCGAGGCCGAGGACGCCTGGGTGGATCACGTCAACGAGGTGGCCGGCAGTACCCTGCTGCTGGGATGCAATTCCTGGTACCTCGGTGCCAACGTGCCGGGCAAGCCGCGCGTGTTCATGCCCTACCTCGGTTTCCCGGAATACAAGCAGAAATGCGACGAGGTGATGGCCGCCGGCCTGGAGGGCTTCGCGCTGCGCGCGGCCTGACCCCGCCCAGGGTATTGCACCGGAACAACCCGCCCGGCGACCTGCCGGGCGGGTTTTTTATTGCGCTGATGGCAGGCTTCGGATTCCAGCGGGCATAAAAAAACCCGCCGCTCGCGGGTGCGATGCGGCGGGTTGTTACGGGCGCCCG
>CAYGQN010000084.1:0-12198 GCA_964351795.1 uncultured Gammaproteobacteria bacterium | reverse complement strand
CCGCTGCACGAACTGACCTGCTCGCCCTTGACCTCGGGCGCCCGGCCGGCCGGGCAGGCCGAGCCGAGCCGCTACCGGGTGCAGGACAGTTTCGTGGGCGCGCACAACTACTGCCTGCTGGGATTCGAAGGCCCGCGCACGGCGCGGCGCCTGTCCATCACGGTGAAGGGCCGCGACGGCCAGGTGTACTGGACCCGCGACCTCCCGGCCGCGGCGCTGCGCGTCGACGGGCGCTGAGCATGGCTCGCGACGCCCGCCAGGGCTCGGCCAACAGCGCCTATCGCTTCGACCTGGATACCTCGCCGGAGGAGGCATCGGCCGCTGCTACAGGCTGGCACCCGGTGATCAACCGCCTGCTGGCGCGTCGCTGCCAGTTCCTGGATTGCAGCTTCGCAGATGGCGTGCTGTTCCGCGCCGTGCCGGCGGGCTTTGCCGCCGGGCTGGCGGCCGGTGAATGGCCGCGGCTGGCCGAAGGTCGGGGCGTCTGCGCACAGGAGGCGGATCTCGGCGGCTTGCTGCTCTCGCATGAACTGTCCGACGCGCTGGCGGTGGCCAGGCCCTGGGAACAGCCAGCGGACGCCGCCATCCTGGTGCTCGATGCCGCCTGGTTCGATGCCGCGCTGCGCCGGCGCAAGGCCGCCGTTCTGGCCTTCGCCGAACCCGGCGTGGTGTTCCGCTATCCCTTGCTGGCAGAGCCGCTGCCGGCGGCGGCGGTGCAACTGGCTTTCCCCTGTGGTGCAAGCGGAGCCTGCACGCCGGCAAGCGGCGCGGCGGAGTTTCCGATGGTGGCGCTCGGCGACGTCGACCGCCGCCGCTGCGCGGTGCTCGCCGAGGCCGCACTGGTCGCGCACGGGCTGGCGCCGGCCCGGCCGGTGCCCGCGGGGCTGATGCCACGGCGCTGAGCGGGGCGCCGCCGGCTTCAGGGGTTGTCGGCGTCCCCGGCGTCGCGCACCCGGACCAGGCGCGAACCGAAGCCATGCAGTGCAACGCAGCCGCGCTCCGGCCTGTCGGCTGCGCTGTGGTGCACGACCAGTGCCCAGGCACCGTCGGCGGCATTGAACAACTCCAGGCGCATGTCCGGCTCCATGGCCACGGCCCCGTGCCAGAGCCGCCGGGCCTCCCAGTGCTTCTCCAGGCTGGCGCGCAGACGGGAATAGCTGCTGCACCAGCTGCGCTCGCGCGCCTCGGGGATGGCGATGTGGCGGCGGAACTGGTCGGCATCGAGCGGTTCGCCCGGGTGGCGGCGTCGGCCAGGATCCGGCAGTTGCGATGAGGGTCCCAGGCTGGAGACCTCGCCGCCGCGCTCGAACAGCAGCCAGCTGGAATCGATAGCCACGAACAAGACTGCCTCGGGTGCGCTGTCCAGGTCGGCGTCATCGCGCAGATGCCCGTACCAGAGGAAATCGGTATCCGCGGCGGCGGCCTGGATCGCCTCCAGTTCGGGCCCTGGCAGGCGATTGGCGGCCCAGGCCCCGGCGGCCAGCCAGGGCAGCAGACCGAGGAGTATGGCGGCGCCGAGGCGCCGGCCCTGCGCGCGTCCGATGGCCATCAGAACGGCAGGTCCAGGGCGGCGCAAAGGAAGGCCATGAACGGGGCGGCGGCGCGGAAGGACTGCACCGTGTCGGCGAAGAAATCCGGATCACAGGCCGCCAGTTCGTCCAGCGCACGCATGCCGAGGAAGTCCTTGCGGCGGAGATCCTCGATGAAAGGATGCGTCGCGTCGAAACCACGCGGCGGGCGCTTGAGCGAGTCGCCAGCGAGCGCGAAGCAACGACGGAAGCGGCGGGCGTCGCGGGCGCGTTGCCATTCCTCCGGCCGCTCGGCGATGCGCGTGCGAATGCGGGCGAGGGCACTGGCATCCGGGTGCCAGGCACCGACGCCGACAAACACCTCCCGTGGCGCGACATGCACATAGAAGCCCGGTGCATGCACATCGGCCCCGGCCTCGTGGCGGAACTGGATCCCGATGTTGGTCTTGTAGGGGCGCTTGTCGCGGCTGAAGCGCACATCCCGGTACACGCGCATGAGGGAACCGCCACTGCGCCTTGGCAGGGCGGTGTAATGCGCGGAGATACGACTCAGCGGCTCGGCCATGGCATCGATGAAGTCCATGGCCGGGGCCAGCACGGCCGCCTCGTAGCGGGGCTTGTTGTCGTTGAACCAGTCGCGGTTGTTGTTGTCGGCGAGCTCCGCCAGGAACCCGATAGCCGTTTCCGGGAAGCCGCCGAAGGCTTGAGCGCTCATGCCACCAGTATAGGCCAGCCATGCCTGCCTGTTCGCACAGCGGTCCCGCGCGAATCCACGCGCCGCTATACTCGCGCCATGGAACCGCAACGTCATATTGCCGGCACGCATGCGCCGGTGCCGGTCACCGAGGGCGCCGGCGTGCGCATACGTCGCGCCGTGGGCGCCGGCTCGCTGCCCGAGCTCGATCCCTTCCTGATGCTGGACGAGTTCCGTTCGGACCAGCCGGACGATTACATCGCCGGCTTTCCCGACCATCCGCACCGCGGTTTCGAGACGGTGACCTACATGCTGGCCGGGCGCATGCAGCATCGCGATCATGCCGGCCACGCCGGTGAACTCGGCCCGGGTTCGGTGCAGTGGATGACCGCCGGCCGCGGCATCATCCACTCCGAGATGCCGCAGCAGGACGACGGGCTGATGTGGGGCTTCCAGTTGTGGATCAACCTGCCGGCACGCGAGAAGATGACACCGCCGCGCTACCAGGAGTTCGCCGCCGATCGCATTCCGCTGGTGGAGGCAGGCGCTGGCGCCAGGGTGCACGTGATTGCCGGCAGCTTCGGCGGTGTCAGCGGGCCCGTCAGCGGGATAGCCACCGCGCCGTTGTACCTGGACGTGGAACTGGCTGCCGGCGCGGTGCTTCAGTGCCCGCTGCCGGCCGCGGCGGCGGCGCTGCTGTACGTGTTCGAGGGCGCGGTGAGCGTGGCCGGTGAACGGCTGGTGGCACCGGTCGGGGCGCCGCTGACGGGCGAGGGCGGCGTGCGGCTGGAGGCCGGGGCCGACAGCGCTGCGCGCGTGCTGGTGCTTGCCGCCACGCCACTGCACGAACCGGTGGTGCGCTACGGGCCGTTCGTGATGAATACCCGCGAGGAGATCATCGCGGCCTTCGAGGATTACCGGGCGGGTCGTTTCGGCGCTGCCTGAACCGGACCGGGCCGGCCTGTGGCAGGTGCCGGCAAAGCCGCAAACGCGAAAACAAAGAAGGGGCCCGTGGGCCCCTTCTACGGTCATTCAGCTGTAGCAGCTGATTACCGGTTGTAGATGTACATCGTCACTTCGAAACCAAAGCGGATGTCATTGTAGCTCGGCGCTTCCCATTTCATCGTCGAATCCTCCGTCGTATCGGGTTGTATGCAAGGGCTGTCGCCCTCGTCACAATGGGTGCAGCTTTTGTGCCATTCCTGGCAAGCGCCGCGCAAACCAATAACAATCATTTAGAAACAAAGGCTTGTGAATTCCCGTGTGATGGTCGCTGATGGCCCGCATTGGCCAGTCGACCACCATCTGGCTGCGTGTAACCAGCCAGTCCGGTTGCCCGCAACCGTGCGGCGATGCACAAACGGCTCAGAAGGTATAGGACAGCGACACCGAGCCGAATTCGCTGGCATCCACCTGGCCGTCGAATTCCTTGCTGCGGAAGGCCTGGGCGTAGCTCAGTTTCCAGCGCCCCGCCGTCACGGCGACGCCGATGCTGAGGTCGCCCACCAGGTGCTTCTTGTCGATGGAATGGCTGTCGCTGAAGGTGTTGCCGTCCAGGAAGATGTCGCGGCCCACCACACGGCCGCTGAAGGCGGCAAACACGTGGGCGCTGAAGCCCCGCGCCTCGGCAAAACGCGGATCGCTGGAATCGCTGGGTGCGTTGCTCTCACCGCCCGGCCGCAGCAGCGAGGTACCGAAATCCGTTGGCAGGCGCCAGCCCAGGCGCGTTTCCAGGCCGGCCGCGCCGTACACGTAGACATTGCCAAGTGCCGCGCCGGCATGGGTGATCACGTCGAAGCCGAAGCCATTGTGCAGCTGCCGGCGGAAGGCCCGCCACTTGCGTTCGTAGATGAGCACGAGGCCGGGTTCGTTGCCGAGCTGGTTCCGCCAGCCCCTGGCCCGGGGGATGTCACGGATATCGTGAACCAGGTTCTGTGCCTCCTCGGCCAGGGCCGCGGGGCCGATCATCCCGAACTGCACCTCGAAGGTATCCAGCCGGCGCACGTTCTTGTTGTGAAAGGCGGCGCCGAAGTACAGCCAGCCCGCATAGGGGCGATCATCGGGGTCGAGGGTGACCCGGTCGGTGTCGGAGGGCGTGAACATCTTCTGGCCGACGGCGAAGGCCACGTTGCGTTGCAGGCCCGGCTCGTTGATGAAGGGCAGGCGCGCGATGAGGGGCAGCGACCAGGCCGGCAGTCGCTCGCTGTCGCGGTACTCGGTGAGATCGGGCGACACCCAGCTCAGCTGCAGGCCGTTGGTATAGCGCTGGTCGGTATCGCCGAACAGATCATTCTCGAACAGGGCGCTGAAGGTCCAGGCCTCGGCAGCACCGCCGGCAGCAGCGGGCGCGGTGATGCAGAGCGTGAGCAACAGCAGGGCGATGGCTGCCGGGCGAGGTGGGTGCATGACAGGTTCGGTCCAGGGACAGGGCTCGCATGCTAGAGGCCGCCGGGGTCGATGGCAACGCCGGATCTGCGGCCTGTGAACCCGGTACACTCAGCGTTTGCGCAGTGTTTGCAACTGTACCGGGGCCGTGCCGGGGCAGCATCGCCCGGCAGTGGCCCGGCCGGAGGGGCCTGTCATGACATCAAGCATTCTTATCACCGGTGCCAGCCGCGGCATCGGCCTGGCGCTGGCACGACGCTTCACCGCCGCCGGCTGGCGTGTCTATGCCGGGTGCCGCGCGCCCGAGAAGGCCACTGAGCTGGCGGCGCTGGCGCAAAGCGCCGACGGGCGCCTCACGGTGCATCCGCTGGACGTTGGCAAGGCCGCCCAGCGCGCGGCCATGGCAGCGGTCGTGGGCCCGGGCCTGGATGTGCTGGTGAACAACGCGGGTGTGTGGGGACAGCTGCCGAGCGAGTTCGGCAACACCGATGCCGATGCCTGGCAGCGCGGCTTCGCCACCAACACCATCGCCCCCATGCTCATGATGGAGGCGTTCGCGGACAGCCTGGCCGCAGCCGGGCACCCGCGCATCGTGAACGTGACCAGCCGCATGGGCTCGATCGCCGACAACAGCAGCGGCGGCAGCTATGCCTACCGGGCGAGCAAGGCGGCCCTGAACGCCATCACGCGCAGCGCCGCCATCGACCTGCGTGACCGGGGAATCATCGTGATCTGCGCGCATCCGGGCTGGGTTCGTACCGCAATGGGCGGGGAGGCCGCACCGCTGGACGTTGCGCAGAGCGCCGACGGGTTGTTCCGCCTGACGCAACGGCTGGGCCCGGCCGACAGCGGGGCGTTCTTCAACGTCGATGGCAGTCACCTGGACTGGTAGGGCAGGCCGGTGCTTCTGCTTGATGAGCTGGCCGAGCGGCGCATTGCCGAGGCCATGGAGCGGGGGGAGTTCGAGGCGCTGCCCGGCGCGGGCAAGCCGCTCGTCCTGGATGACGACGCCATGGTGCCCGAATCGCTGCGCGTCGCCTGGCGGGTGCTGCGCAATGCCGGCTACCTGCCGCCGGAACTCGCGCTGCGCCGCGAGATTGCGGACGTGGAACAATTGCTCGCAGCCGCCACGGAGGCACCTGAGCGCGACCGGCTCGACAGGCGGTTGCAGCTGCTGAACCTGCGCCTGGCCGCATCGCGCGGCACCGGCATGGACAAGGTGGGGTTGGAACGCTATCGCGAGGCCCTGCGGCGGCGCGTGGGGCGCTGAGCCGCATGGCCGTGGCCGGCGGTCACCCTGTGGCGACCGCCGGCCAAGTCCTCAGTTCCAGGTCTGCAGGGTGGTCTTCCAGCTGCCATCGGCCTGGCGTGTGAACACCGTAACCACGTTGCCGCCGGTGAACTTTGCCTGGTTGTCCACGAAGCGCTGCGCGGACCAGACCCCGGCCGAGTAGATGGTGTCGCCGCTCTGCTCGCAGCGGACCCATTCCACGTCGAGATCCCTCAGCCCGTCCACCTCGGCCTGCCAGAAGGCGCGGATCGCCGCCGGGTAGGTGAGGGTCTCATCCGTGGGCGGCATCAGGACGGCATCGCTGCCGTAGGCCTGCATGACCGCGTCGATGTCGCCCCGGACCAGCGCCTGCTCGAAGCGGATGATTTCCGCCTGGGCGATGCTGGCCGGGTCGGCGTCCGCGGCGATGGACGGGCTGGCGGCGAGCCCAAGGGTGATGGCGGCCAGCAATGCGTTGCGCGTGTTGTTCATGATGTTGCTCCTTGGCGGTTTATCGAAGTTGTCAGATTCTTGCCGGGACTCTGGCAGCCAGTGCCTGTCCCGAATGAGGCGCAGAATATGTGCATTGCTGAAAAAGATATAGTCATTATTCAGTAAACTTAAAATTGCAGATTATGTAATAATTGGCCGCATGGACCGCTTTACGTCGATGCAGGTTTTCCAGGAAGTGGCCCGCCGTGGCAGCTTTGCGGCGGCGGCCGAACACCTGGACATGTCCCGCGCCATGGTGACGCGCCACGTGGCTGCGCTGGAGGAGCACCTGGCCGTGCGCCTGCTCAATCGCACCACGCGCCGGCTCAGCCTGACCGGCGAGGGCGAGACCTATCTCGCCCGCTGCCAGCACATCCTGGAGGAGCTGGAATACGCCGAATCCAGCATCGGCGAGATGAAGCGCATCCCGCGTGGGCGGCTGCGTATCACCGCGCCGGTGGCCTACGGGGCCTACCAGCTCACGCCGCTGGTCTGTGCCTTCATGCAGGCGCAACCGGCGGTGCGGGCGGAGCTGCTGCTCAACGATCGGCTGCCGGATCTTGCCGAGGACGGGATCGACGTGGCCGTGTGGGTCGGCGAACTGGACGATTCGGGCCTGTTCGCCCGCCCGTTCGCGCGGATGCGCCTGGTCGCCTGTGCCGCGCCGGAATACCTGGCACGCGTCGGCACACCGTCAGGGGTGGAGGATCTCGCCGCCCTGAACTGCCTGCGCTATGCCTACCGGCCGCGCCCGGACATCTGGCGCTTCACCGGTCCGGACGGCGAGCAGGCCGTGGCGGTGGAGGGCGACTTCGAGGCCAACACCGGTGAAGCCCTGCGCATCGCGGCCTTGAGCGGTCGCGGTGTCGTGCTGCTGCCCGGCTACATGGTGCGCGAGGACATCGCGGCCGGGCGCCTGCTCACCGTGCTGCCGGCCATGGCAACGGCAAGCGTGCCCATCCAGGCGCTGTACCTGCATCGACGGCACTTGTCGGCGAAGGTCCGCAGCTTCGTCGATTTCCTGGTGGCCAACGGGGACACCCCGGACAGCGGCCCGGCAACCGGCCTATAATGCGGCCCCGCCAGCGCGCCACGAAGAGCCCGATTCCAAATCCATTGACAGCCAAGGCCTCCAGGAAACCGGACCTGCTCAACGCGCCCGTGGGGCGCACGCTGGTCGATCTCACCGTGCCCATGGTCTTTGCGCTGCTGGCGCTCATCGGCTTCAACCTCGCCGACACCTTCTTCGTCGGCCTGCTGGGCACCGAGGAACTGGCCGCGCTCGGCTTCACCATCCCGGTCACGACCTTTGTCACCTACATGGGCATCGGCCTGGGGATCGGCACCTCGGCCCTGGTGGCCAGGGCCATCGGTTCGGGCGACCACGACCAGGCCGCACGCATCACCACCGACAGCCTGCTGCTCGCGCTGGCGGTGGTGTTCGTGGTCATGCTCGCCGGCATGGCCAGCATCACGCCCGTCTTCCGCGCACTGGGGGCCCCGGACGCGCTGATTCCGGTGATCCGCGAATTCATGGTCATCTGGTACGTGGGCAGCGTGTTCATGCTGCCGCCCATGGTGGGCAACAGCGCCCTGCGCGCCCTTGGCGATACCCGCACCGCCAGTCGCCTGATGCTGGTTGCGGCCTGCCTGAACGGCATTCTGGACCCGCTGATGATATTCGGCCTGGGGCCGGTGCCGGGGCTGGGGTTCCGCGGTGCCGCCGTGGCGACGGTTACCGCCTGGGTACTGGTGGCCTGCCTGGCCCTGCCGATCCTGTACCGCCGCGAGCGGCTGATCGACCTGCACTGGCCGGGCGTGGCGGACCTGCTGGCATCCTGGCGCCGGCACCTGCGGATCAGCGCGCCGGCCGCGGCGGCCAACATGATGACCCCGGTGGGTGCCGGCATCATCACGGCCCTGGTGGCCGGCTTCGGTGCCGAGGCCGTGGCCGCCTACGGCGTCGCCGGACGGATCGAGACGCTGGCCATGCTGGTGGTACTGGCGATGAGCACCAGTCTGCCGCCGTTCCTGAGCCAGAACTTCGGCGCCGGTCGTCGCGAACGGGTGGCCGCCGCCGTGCGCCTGGCGCTGCGTTTCGTGCTGGTGCTGGAGCTGGCCGTGTACGTCCTGGTGGCGCTTGGCGCGCCGTTCATCGCGGCGCTGTTCACCCGCGATACCGTCGTGCGCGAGGGCATCACCACCATCCTGTACATCCTGCCCGCGAGTTACGCCTTCCAGTCGATGGTGGTGCTGTCGAACTCCTCGTTCAATGCCCTGCATGCGCCGCGCAACGCGGTCGTGCTGAGCATCATGCGCTGGTTCGTGTGCTACGTGCCGCTGGCGGTGCTGGGTGCCCAGCTGTACGGGTTTGTTGGCCTGTTCGCCGGTGCAGCGATTGGCAACGTGCTGTCCGGCAGCGTGGCGGCCGGCTGGGTACTACGCTACACGGGCCGGCTGGCTGCCGGTGGGCGCCAGGATGCCCGCGTGGTGACCAGCGGCTCCTGAGGCAGCGCGGGAGGGCACGAGCGGGCGGATGTCGTTGCGCCGCATCGGCGGAGGCCGCCGGCGTGGCGCGGGCTTGCCCGCAGCCGATTGTTGCCGGGTACAGGAATTGCAGCAGGCGGCCCCCGCCTGCGGCGGTCCGGCGCCAGGCCCGGCCGTCAGGGTGCGGCCAGGGCCGGGTTGTCCTGCGGGGCCGTGCTTCCGCGGTCGGCGTAGCCCGGCACCGCGTCCTCCAGAAGCGCCTTGAGTACATCCGGGCCGGCGAGCAGGTCGGCCAGGATGCGCGCGGCTTCCTTGAGCACGAGGTCGTTCTCCGGTTTTTCCAGGGCCTCGTCGAGTTCCTTGCGGGCGGCGTCCAGGGCTTCTTCCTTGGCGTCGCCGTCGCCCTCGGGCAGCGGTGGCAGCGGCGCCAGGCCAATGGCGGCGCGCAGGCGGTTTTCAGTAGCCCGCTGTTCGGCCTCGGCGCGGTCCTGCTCGGCGCGACGCCTGGACTCCACGAGCGAGAGGGTTTTCTTGTCCTGGGCCTCGCGGATGCGTTCGGCCTGTTCAAGCAGCACCCGGAAGCCGTCGTCCCCGGCAATGCGGCGTTCGTGACGGCCCACGGCCAGCGGCAGGGCGCCGAGGTTGTTGGTCACCGGCACGAACTTGGCCGGCTTGACCTGGTCCCAGGGCAGGGCGTTGTCCAGGCCACGCTCGCCGAAATCGTCGGCGTAGGCGGCGGTGGGGAACACGATGTCGGGAACCACCCCGCGGTGCTGGGTGCTGGCGCCGGCCACCCGGAAGAACTGGGCAATGGTGGCCTTGAGCTGGCCGAGTTCGGCATCGCCCCGGCGGTCCAGTCGCGACAGGTCCACCAGGTTCTGGACCGTACCCTTTCCGAAGGTCGGCTCGCCGAGGATGATGCCGCGCCGGTAATCCTGGATGGCGCCGGCGAAAATCTCGGAGGCGGAGGCACTGTAGCGGTCCACCAGCACCGCCATCGGGCCGGCATACTCGATGCCCGGGTCCACGTCCCGCTCCACCTGGATGCGCCCGTCGGCGCTGCGCACCTGCACCACCGGGCCGGTCTTGATGAACAGCCCGGTGAGTTCCGTGGCCTCGGTGAGCGAGCCGCCGCCGTTGCCGCGCAGGTCGATGACGATGCCGTCCACGTTCTGTGCGCGCAGCTCCTGCAGCAGCTTGCGCACATCGCGGGTGGTGCTGCGATAGTCGCGATCGCCGCGCGCCCGGGCTTCGAAATCCATGTAGAAGGCGGGCACGTTGATGATGCCGAGCTTGATGTTGCCGGTATCGAGTTCCATGGTGAGCACGTCGCTCTTGGCGGCCTGCTCCTCCAGGGAGATCTTGTTGCGGGTGATGGTGATGACGCGGGACGGGCCCTCCGGACCAACACCCTTGGGCAGGATGTCCAGGCGGACCACGCTGCCCTTCGGACCGCGGATGAGATCCACGACGTCATCGAGCCGCCAGCCGACCACGTCCACGACATCACCACTGGCGCCCTGGCCGACGCCGATGATGCGATCATCGGCGTCCAGGCGGCCGCTCTTGTCGGCCGGGCCGCCGGGCACGACTTCGCGCACGAGGGTGTACTCGTCCTCGCTTTGCAGCACCGCGCCGATACCCTCCAGCGACAGGCTCATCCGGATGCGGAAATTCTCGGAGGTACGCGGCGAGAAGTACGAGGTGTGCGGCTCGACGGTGGTGGTGTAGGCGTTGATGAAGAACTGGAACACATCGTCGGCATTGAGCTGGCGGGTGCGCCGCTCGATGCCTTCGTAACGGGTGTTGAGTGTCTTGCTGATCGCCTCGCGATCCTTGCCGGCCAGGCGCAGGCCCAGCACGTCGTTCTTGACCCGCTGGCGCCAGAGCTCGTCGAGCCCGGCCGCGTCCGCCCAGGGTGCCTCGCTGCGGTCGAAGCGGTATTCCTCGTCGCGCTCGAAGTTGAACTCGCTGTCGAGCAGGCCGCGGGCGTAGGCGACGCGATCCACCACGCGCTTGCGGTACAGCTTGAATATCTCGAAGACCACGTCGAGGTTGGCTTCATCGAGGTAGTCGTCGAACTGCGTCCGGTGCCGATCGATGGTGGCGATGTCCGCGGCCGTGAAGAAGCTGCGGTTGGGATCCAGGTTCTCGAGGTAGCGTTTGAAAATGCTCGCCGACAGTGCGTCGTCAAGGCCGGTGGGCTTGTAGTGATAGTTGCTGATGAAATACGTGATGAGCCGGGTGGCCCGCAGCTGCGCCGTGGTTGGCGCCAGTTCGGACTCCTCGACCAGGTTGACCTTGGCCGTGGCCGCCGTGCCCGCGAACAGCAACAGCAGCAACAGGGGGATTGTTCTCAGGATTGCGCTCATCTCGAGGTTCTGGGACCAGTGTGAGGGCGACAGCTTGCGCCGGTACCACCGGATTCTAGCGCACTTGAACTCCGGCTTGCGACGCCGGCCGGCTTGCCTCGGGCGCGGGGGGCGCGTAACGTCCCAGCCGCAGGTGCCCGCAGGCACCCGCGCCGCCGTTCCGGAAGCCGCGCCAGTGACCCTGACAACCGAGTACATCGACGATTTCAACGCCCTGGAAGCCTTCGTGGCCGCCTGTCGCGGGCTCGAGTGGATCGCCATCGACACCGAGTTCATGCGTGAGCGCACCTATTTCCCCCGCCTTTGCCTGGTACAGATAGCGGCCGGGGAGCGCGTGGCCTGCATCGATGTTCTCGCCCTGGCGGACTGTTCGCCGCTGGCCGGGCTGCTTGCCGACCCCGGCATTCTCAAGGTTCTGCACTCCGCGCGCCAGGACGTGGAGGCGGTGCTGTGCACATGGCAGGTGATGCTCGAGCCCCTGTTCGATACCCAGGTGGCGGCGGCGATGCTCGGCCTGTCCGAGCAGGTCTCCTATGCAGAGCTTGTGCAGACCGAGCTCGACGTCCACCTGGAGAAACAGCACACGCGCACGGACTGGTCACGGCGCCCGCTCAGTGCGGGGCAGCTGGAATACGCTGCCGCCGATGTCTACTACCTTGCGCAGTTGTACCCGGTGCTGCAGGACCGTCTCGCCCTGCAGGACCGGCTGGGCTGGCTGGCGCAGGAATGCGCGCTGCTGACCCAGCGCGGGCTGTACGAGGCCGACCCGGAGCAGAGCTGGCGGCGGGTGAAGGGCGCCGGCAGGATGGACGCGCGTCAGCATGCGGCCCTGCGCGCCCTGGCCGCCTGGCGCGAGAGCGAGGCCTTGCGCTCGGACCGGCCGCGCGGCTTCATCCTCCGGGACAACGTGCTGGTCGCCATGGCACAGGCGCTGCCCCGCGACCGGGCTGCTCGCAGGCGGCGTCGATG
>CAYGQN010000083.1:0-12269 GCA_964351795.1 uncultured Gammaproteobacteria bacterium | reverse complement strand
AGTGCGGGCTCGCCGTGCCGGCAGCGGGCAACAATCACGGCATGCCGGCGCCGGCCGGTCACCTGCGCCTGCAGACCGATTCCCTGTCGGCCGACCTGCCCGCGCCACTGCCGGGCAAAACGCCCGACAACAGCATCCTCAGCACCACCATCGCGCTGTCGCACCGCAACCCCGAGGCCGTGGTCATCCTGGTCTCGAAAGACATCAACCTGCGCATCAAGGCCCGCCTGCTCGGCCTGCCGGCCGAGGACTACTACTCCGACAAGGTCCTCGATGACGTCAACCTGCTGTACACCGGCATCGAGGAACTGCCCGAGGATTTCTGGTCCAGCGGGGCCGACGTGGAATGCTGGCAGGAAGCCGATCGCACCCTGTACCGCCTGCACGACATGCCCGGCCCGCACTTTCCCAACCAGTGCCTGTTCCAGGTGGCCGGCCAGGGCTTCGAGGGCATCGTCCGCGAGGTCAGCGACAACGCGGTGATGGTCGAGCGCGCCCGCGACTACCGCAGCAGCAAGCATGCGGTATGGGGCATCAGCGCCCGCAACGTGGAGCAGAACTTCGCCCTGAACCTGCTCATGGACCCGCAGATCGACTTCGTCACCCTCACCGGTACAGCCGGAACCGGCAAGACCCTGCTGGCCCTGGCGGCCGGCCTGGCACAGACGCTCGATGGCCAGCTGTATCGCGAGATCGTCATGACCCGCGTCACCGTGCCGGTGGGCGAGGACATCGGCTTCCTGCCGGGCACCGAGGAAGAGAAGATGACGCCCTGGATGGGCGCGCTGCTGGACAACCTGGAGGTGCTCACCGAGTCCGATGTGGGCGGGGAATGGGGCCGCGCCGCCACCGCGGAGCTGCTGGCCAAGCGCATCAAGATCCGCTCTTTGAACTTCATGCGCGGGCGGACCTTCCTGAACCGTTTCGTCATCATCGACGAGGCGCAGAACCTCACCCCCAAGCAGATGAAGACGCTGATCACCCGGGCCGGGCCCGGCACCAAGCTCGTCTGCCTGGGCAACATCGCCCAGATCGACACGCCCTACCTGTCGGAAACCACCTCCGGGCTGACCTACGTGGTCGATCGCTTCAAGCCCTGGCAGCACAGCGGGCACATCATCCTGCGTCGCGGCGAGCGCTCACGCCTGGCCGATTTCGCCTCCGAGACCCTGTAAGGGCGACAACCCTCGCGGGCGATTGCGGCCGGCTGACCGGACCGCGGCGCCCGCGCTCAGTCCGCCGGCACCAGCGAGGTATCAGGCTCCTCAGCGTCGGGCTCGCGTGGCCAGGCGCTCAGCAGGGCCTTGACCAGTGTGGCCAGCGGGATGGCGAAGAACACCCCCCAGAAGCCCCACAGGCCTCCGAAGAACAGCACCGCCAGGATGATGGCCACCGGGTGCAGGTTGACGGCCTCGGAAAACAGCACCGGCACCAGCAGGTTGCCGTCCAGCGCCTGGATGATCGCGTAGGCCGCCATGATCCAGGCGAACTCGCCGCTCCAGCCCATCTGCAGGTAGGCGGCAATGGCCACCGGCACGGTGGCCACGGCCGCGCCGATGTAGGGGATGATGACCGACAGGCCGACGATCACCGCCAGCAACGGGGCGTAGGCCAGGCCGAAGGCGGCCAGCACGGCGTAGGTCACGGCCCCGACGATGAAGATCTCGTACACCTTGCCGCGCACGTAATTGCCGATCTGCACGTCCATCTCGCGCCACACCTGCACCAGCAGCGTGCGCTGCTCGGGCAGGAAGCTGGTGACGAAGCCGGTGATCTGGGCCTTGTCCTTGAGGAAGAAGAACACCAGCAGCGGCCCGAGGATGAGATACACCAGCAACGTCACGATGGTGGGAATGGACGCCAGCGACATCGACAGCACATTGCGGCCGAGTTCGGCGATGGCGGCCCGGATCACGGCCGTGATCTCGGCCACCTGCTCGGCGGACACCAGTTGCGGGTAGGCCTCGGTGAGCTGCAGCAGCAGAAGCTGCGTCTCGTTGATGCTGCGGGGCAGCTCCTGGACGAAGCCGGTGACCTGCCGCGACAGCACCGGCAGCAGGAAGATCACCAGGAAAATCAGGACGGTGAGGAATACCACGAAGACGATGGTGACCGACAGCAGCCGGTTCACGCCGCGGGACTCCAGCCAGTGCACGCTGCCTTCGAGCAGGTAGGCGATGACCATGGCAGCCAGCGCCGGAGCCAGCATGTTGCCCAGGTAGATGATCACGCCGAAGACCACGACCAGCAGCAGCGCCAGCAGAATGGCCTGCGGATCGGAGAAGTAGCGGCGATACCACTCGGCGAAGAACTTGATCATGACTGCCCGATGCTGGCTGCGGTCCCGTGCGGCCCGGCCGGGCCCGGCCCTGGTGTGATTCGGCGTTAACTGCTTCGCCTGGAAGCTGCGCGCGCCCCCGGTGCGCTCGTGCCGGTTGGCCCGCGGCTGTCGCGACAGGCGCGCCGGCCATCCATCTTCCGCAAGCCGATGAGTATACGGCTAAACTGGGGGCTGTTCACGAACGACGCGGGAGCGCCCCGGCGCAGCAGCGCAGCCAATGAGCAGGCAGCGGCACGAATTCATCCTGCCTCCGGACGGGGCGGCACCGGTGATCGATCCCACCGATGCGGCGCCGTTGGCACTGCGCCAGGCCGATCCCGTCGATACCGTCAGGACCTGGCTGGACAGCTTCGATGCGCGCCTGTGGCGGGCCGGCCTGGTGCTCGAACACGATCGGGCAACGGCCCAGCTGCAGCTGCGCGAACGCGGCACGGACCGGATCCTGGCGGTGGCCCCCGGCATCGAATGGCCGGGCGATCAGGCACCACCACTGCCGCCCGGCCTCCTGCGCGAGCGCGTGCAGGGCGCCCTCGGCCCGCGCGCGCTCACGGTGATGGCCCGACAGGCGCTGCAGGTGCAGCTGCTGCAGCTGCTGGATGCGCACGACAAAGTCCGTGTCCGCTGCCGGCTGGAGATCCCGCGGCAGGCCGGCGCCGCGGCAGGCCGGCGGCTGCACGTGGAAACCCTGCGCGGCTGCACGGCCGAGGCGCGTGCGCTGCGCGCGCGCCTGCGCGGGCGCGGCCTGGCGCGGGCCCGCGAGGAGCGCCTGGCCGCGCTCGCCGCGGCCAGCGACGGGCCGGGGCTTGCCTACAGCGCCCGCCCGCAGTATCAGCTGCAAGCCGGTGAACCCACCGCCGGGGCCCTGGCCCGCATCCTCGACGCCGGGTTCACGGTGATGCAGCAGAACCTGCCGGGGATCCTCGACGATACCGACAGCGAATTCCTGCACGATTTCCGCACCGCGGCGCGGCGCACGCGCACCGTCCTCGGCGACACCCACGAGGCCATCGCCGCGGCGCCTCGCCAGCATTGGCGCCGGGCATTCCGTGAACTCAGCCATCGCACCAGCGCCCTGCGCGATCTCGACGTGCTGCTGCTGGATCTGCCGGCGCTGCGCGAGCAGGTCGAGGATCATCATGCCGGGGCCTTCGCCACCTTTGCCGCCGGCCTGCAGGTCCAGCGGGAAGCCGCCCGCGACGAATTGCAGGCCTGGCTGGCCGGCCCGGCGTTCGCGGACATGCAGCGCGACTGGAAGCAATTCATTGCTGATCTGCACAGTGGCGAGGCCGGGGGCGCCGCGGCCAGCCGCCCGGTCGCCATCGTGGCCGAGGCCTCCATCGCCCGGTTGTACCGGCGCCTGGCAAAGCAGGCGGCACGGGTGGACGTGGACACACCCTTTCCCGACCTGCACGAGATCCGCAAGCTCGGCAAGCGCCTGCGGTATATGATTGAGGCCTTCTCACAGCTCGGCGACGACCAGGCGCTTGCCCTCGTGCTCAAGGAACTGAAAAAGGTCCAGGACCGCCTCGGCAGGCTCTGCGACCTCGACGTCCAGCAGCGCAGCTTCGCCGGCTACACGGCCGTGGCCCGCGCCGACGGAGATATCGCCCAGGCCGCCATGCTGGAAACACTGCAGAACCGGTTCCACCGGGCCGGCCGGGCCTCGCGCAAACGCCTTGTGCGGCGTTTGCATGGCCTGGCCGGGCGCCCTGTCGCGCAGGCCATCGCACAGCTCGTCCCCGCACCGGAGCGGCCATGAAAACCCTGGCGCTATACAACCTGAAAGGTGGTGTCGGCAAAACCGCGGCAGCCGTGAACCTGGCCTGGCTGGCGGCCGGCTCCGGCTTCCGCACCCTGCTGTGGGACATGGATCCGCAGGGCGCGGCCAGCTACTACCTGCGGGTTGAAGCGCACCTGGCCGGTGGCATCGAACATCTGCTGGAGCGAAAGAAGCACCTGCGCGAGGCGATCCGTGCCAGCAACTATGAACTGCTGGACGTGCTGCCGGCGGACTTCAGCAACCGCGGCATCGACGCGGAACTGGCGGCCAGCAAGCAGCGCGAGCTGCGCCTGGCGAAACTGCTGGGCGGCCTGGCCGAGGATTACGACATCGTGATCCTGGACTGCGCGCCCAGCATTGCGCTGGCCACCGAAGGGGTGTTCCATGCCGCCGACGCCCTGGTCATGCCGGTCATCCCGACGCAGCTGTCCGTGCGCGCCTACGAGCAGGTGGTGGAGTTCGTGCGCAAGGCCACCGATGCCCGCTGCGCCACGTGGCCGTTCTTCTCCATGGTGGATCGCCGGCGCAGCCTGCACCGGCAACTGGTGGTGGACTTCGCCGCCGCGCACCCGGAGATCCTGCGCACCTTCATTCCCTACGCCAGCGACGTCGAACGCATGGGCGAGCATCGCGCGCCGGTGCACGAGTTTGCCCGCGCCAGTGGCCCGGCGCGGGCCTTCGAGGCACTGTGGCAGGCGATCGCCGCACGCCTCGCCGATACCCGTGGCCCCTGAACCGGCAGCCAGCAACACCAGCGCCGATGACCGGGGTCCCGCCGGGATGGCGGCGGCGATTCGCCAGCAGGGCCTGGCGCTCGGCTTCCAGCAGGTCGGCATCACCGGCATCGACCTCAGCGCCGACGAGCGCTGGCTGGAGCGCTGGCT
The DNA here is from genome assembly GCA_964351795.1 of uncultured Gammaproteobacteria bacterium. Lineage (GTDB taxonomy): Bacteria > Pseudomonadota > Gammaproteobacteria > JADZEE01 > JADZEE01 > CAYGQN01. Next base: position 7,264 of record CAYGQN010000083.1, on the reverse strand, counting down.
CTCGCTCGGCCGGCACGGCGGGATGACCTACATGCAACGCCACGGGCGCAAGCGCTCGCGCCCGGCCGAGCTGGAGCCGGGCACCATCAGCGTCATCAGCCTGCGCATGGACTACCTGCCACCGGCCGCCGATATGGAGGCCGTACTCGCCCGGCCCGACATCGCCTACGTCTCGCGTTATGCCCTGGGGCGGGACTACCACAAGCTGCTGCGCGGACGGCTGCGAAAGCTCGCCCGCTTCCTGCGCGAACACCTGGCCAGTGAACAGCACCGCGTTTTCGTCGACAGCGCGCCGGTGCTCGAGCGCGCCATTGCCCGCAATGCCGGCCTGGGCTGGATTGGCAAGCACACCAATCTCATCAACCGGGCCGCCGGTTCCTGGTTCTTCCTGGGCGAAATCTACACCGACCTGCCGCTGATCCCGGACCCGCCGCACACGCAGACCTACTGCGGCACCTGCACCACCTGCCTGCAGGTCTGCCCGACCGACGCCATCGTCGCGCCCTATGAACTCGACGCCCGGCGCTGCATCTCCTACCTGACCATCGAGCTGGACGGGCCGATCCCGGAGCAGTTTCGCGAGGCCATGGGCAATCGCATCTACGGCTGTGACGACTGCCAGCTGTTCTGCCCCTGGAACCGCTTTGCGCAGCTCAGCCGCGAACCGGACTTCGCCCCCAGGCACGCGCTCGACAGTGCCGCGCTTGCAGACCTGTTCGCCTGGACGGAGCAGCAGTTCCTGGAGCGCACCGAGGGCAGCGCCATCCGCCGCATCGGCCATCAGCGCTGGCTGCGCAACATCGCCGTCGCGCTGGGAAACGCGCCCACCAGCGAGGCCGTTGTGGCCGCCCTGCGCGCGCGCGCGGAAGATCCTTCCGCCGTGGTGCGTGAACACGTGCAATGGGCACTGGCGCGGCACGGGGCCGGGGCATGAATGCCGGGGCGCGGTTGAGTCCCGGCGGGCGCGAACGATGACGAAGAAGCCGGACAGGGATGTCGTGCCGGACTACCGCATCAGCCCGGCGGCCTACGAGTGGTGCGCGCGGCTTTTCAACAGCCTGCGCCGATCGCTCGGCATCAACATCCGCCTGCACGCCGAACCCGGGCGTCTGGAGGAGGCCGAGATCCTGCTGTTCAATCATTTCGCGCGCTTCGAGACCTTCATCCCGCAATACCTGATGTACCAGGAGCTCGGCGTGTATTCGCGCTCGGTTGCCGCGGCGCAGTTCTTCCGCGGCAACACCCGCATGGGGAGCCTGCTGAAGAACCTCGGCGCGGTACCCAACGAGATGCCCGGGCTGCTGCCGTTCCTGGCCGCGGAGATCCTGCGTGGTCGCAAGGTGGTGATTTTCCCCGAGGGCGGGATGGTGAAGGACCGGCAGGTCATCGACGACAGCGGCCGCTTCAGCATCTATTCGCGCCGTGCGCACGTGCGCCGCAAGCATCACAGCGGTGCTGCCGTGCTGGCCACCGGCCTGGCCATCTACCGCGCGCGCCTGTGCGCGGCCGAGGCCGATGGCGATGACGCCTTCATCGACGAGCAGGTCCGGCGGCTGCGGTTCGACAGCCGCGAGGCACTCATGGCGGCCGCGCACAGGCCTACCGTGCTGGTGCCGGCCAACATCACCTTCTACCCGCTTCGCGCCGATGACAACGTCATGCGGCGCCTGGCCGACCACTTCACCGGCGGGCTGGGCCCGCGCGCGGTCGAGGAACTGATCATCGAGAGCAACCTGCTGCTGCGGCACACCGACATGGACATCCGCCTTGGCGAGGCGCTGCATCCCCAGGCCCAGTGGGGCTGGCTGGACCGACAGGTGGCGCGGCGCATGACCGACCTTGCCGATCACCTGGAGGATTACTTCGCGCTGAAGGCCTTCAGCGACAACCGCGTCATCTCGCGCATGTACAACCTCGGTATGCGGCGCGGCGTGAACCGCTTGCGGGATGCGTACATGCGCGACATGTACCGGGGTGTCACCATCAACCTCTCGCACCTGGCATCGCGCATCATCCTGGACCTCATCAGCGATGGCCACGACGGCATTGCCGAGGATGCCTTCCACCGCATGCTGTACCTGGCGGTCAAGCGCATCCAGGGCGAGCGCGGCGTGCATCTGCACAGGAGCCTGCGCAACCCGGATGCCTACATCGACCTGCCCGATGGCCGCTGCCAGGGCCTGGACCAGTTTCTCGGCTCGGCCGAGCGGGCCGGGCTCATCGACCGCCATGAAGGCCGCTACCGCTTTCTGGACAAGCTGCGCTTCGAGCCCGAATTCGATCAGATCCGCGTGCAGAACCCCATCGCCGTGTATGCCAACGAGGCCGCGCCGCTGCTCGGCTTCGAGCGCAGCGTCGATGAGGCCATCGTCGGTGAGCCCAGGCTCGGCCTGCGCGACATCGCCGACCTGCGCTTCGAGGATGAACAGCGCTCGCTGGCCTGGGACCGCGAGCAGTTCTCCAAAGCCCGCCACGCCACCATCAACGATGAGCAGACGGCCACCGAGGATCCATCACCGTTCCGGCACATCGTGCGCGGCGAGCGTTGCGGCGTACTGCTGATACATGGCTTCCTGGCCTCGCCCGCCGAGGTGCAGCCCTTTGCCGATGAGCTGGTGGCCAGGGAGCTGTCGGTGCTGGCGCCGCGCCTGAAGGGCCACGGCACCTCGCCCTGGGACCTGCGCGAGCGCAACTGGAGCGACTGGCTGGACTCGGTGCGCCGGGGCTACGAGATGCTCGCACCGTTCTGCGATCACGTCGTGATGGTGGGCTTTTCCACCGGCGGGGTGCTGGCGTTGCTGCACGCCGCCACGCGGCCGGCCAGGCTGGCCGGGGTGGCGGCGATCGCCGCGCCGATGAAGTTCGCCAACCGCAACATGATTTTCGTACCGCTGGTGGACGGGGCGAATCGCCTCATCCGCAGCGTGTCGACCTCCGACGGCATCATGCCCTTCCGGCGCAACGAATCCGAGCACCCGCACATCAACTACCGGCATGTGCCACTGCAGGGATTGAACGAATTGCGTCTGGTGGTGAATCGACTGCGCGAGCAGCTCGACCAGGTGCATTGCCCGGTGCGGATACTGCAGGGCACGGGCGATCGGATCGTGGACCCGGTGAGCGCCAGGCTGCTGCACGATGGCCTGGTCAATGCGGCCAGCCGCGAGATGACGATGATCGACTCGGCCCGCCACGGCATCCTCTACCAGGACATCGGGCCAACCCGCCACGAACTGCATCGCTTCATCGAAACCCTGCGCCATGGCTGAGCCGCGCATCCTCGGTCCGGTGATCATCAGCGCCGCGCCCGATGCCCAGCAGCGCCTGTTCGTCGACGGCTTCGGTCTGCACGCACAGCCGCCGCGGCGGCTGTCGGCGGCGGCGCTGCGCGCGCGCTTCGGGATCGAGGCCGATGCCGCCGAAGTCCGGGAATTCTCCGAGCCGCTGACCGGCACCGGCGTGCTGCTGGTGGCCCCGGAGCCACCGCCCGCGGACAGCATCCGCGCCGCCGGCGGGCCGCTGGACGTCGATGCCCTGAAGGTGGTCGATTTCGCCAGTGCCGATATCAACGCCGCCCGGGCACGGCTGGCGGCGGCCGGCTTCCCCGCCAGCGAACCGGCCCGCTATCCCATGCCCGAGGGTCCGGCGGTGGCCGAGGCCCACGTGCGCGGCCCGGACGGCATCACCTGCGCACTGCTGAACATCACTGATGCGCCGCTGGCCGCCCGCTTCAGCCAACTGCCGGAGTCGGTCATCGGCGACATCATCGCGGTGTCGGCGCCGGTGCTCGATCCGGCCCCGGTGCAGGCCTTCTACGAGCAGGTGCTGGGCCTGCGCCAGGTGTATGACTATCGCGTGGAATCGCCCGCCTTCGCGGCAATGATCGGCGCCCCGGGGCCGGTGCACCTGGGCGCCGTGAACTTCGGCACCGACACGCGCTCGCAGTACATCGGAATCATCCACTACGGCGTGCCGGCCGGGCAGCAGCGCTCGCTGGCCGGGCGCAGCGGGGGCGACCATGCCGGGCTGTTCGCGCTGCGCATCCTCGTCACGGACGTGGCGGCGATTCTTGCCCGCGCCCGCCCGGAGCAGGTACTGGCGGCAGCCGCCACGATCGATGGCGTACGCCGCGCGCGGCTGCGTGCCCCACACGGCGTGGTGCACCTGCTCGAGGAGCCCGCCTGAGCCGGCAAGCGGCGGCGCAGCCTGGCCGCTGCCGCCTGGGCCGGCGGCAACACCTGACCGCTCGCCGCCGCGACAGACCTCCGGGCTACTCCCCCGATTGCCCCCTGGCCGGCCTCCCGATGGCAGATGGGTTGGTGCTGGCCCGGATCCTGCTTTGTCCTGCCCCGGGACACACGCACGCGGCCGCCATGCACGGCCGCGGCACCCGAGACGCGCTGGAGATTGGCATGCAGGCCATTCATGTGACAACGCCGGGGCCGGACCCGCGGCTTCGAACAGCATCGCCGCCGGCAATGGCGGCTGAACCCCCGTCCACGCCAACTCCGGCCGCGGCGCGATCCGGCCCGGACTTCGGCGACATTCTCGACACCCTGAACCCGCTGCATCATCTGCCCGGGGTGGGACTGGTGTACCGGAAGCTGTCCGGCGACATCATCGCGCCGGCCGCCAGGGTCATTGGCGGTGCACTGTTCGGCGGGCCCATCGGCGCCGCGATAGGCGCCCTGAGCGCGGTCTTCGAGGGGCGGCTGCAGGGTGACGCGAGCCCATCCGAAGGGGCGTCGACGGCCACGCCGCAGCGTCTGGCCGCGCACGCGGGCCGCGGCGGCTGGATCGTCAATGCCGCGCGCAATGGCGGCCTGGCGGACACCATCCCCTCGGTGCCGCTGCGCGCGGATGCCGTGATAGCCGCCGACGGCGCAACCCCGGCGGCAGACGCAACCGCGGCCGACGATGCACCGGCAACAGCCCGGCCACGCCCCGGCGGCTGGATCGTCAATGCCGCCTACACGGCGCGGGCACTGCCCCCGGCCAGGGTCGATACCACGGCCTGATCCCTGCCCTGTCGGCGACGCTCGCGTATCATCGGCGGCGCAACCCAGCGGCAGGAGATCCCGGCATGAGCGGCAAGAGTGGAATCGTCATCGGCGTAGGCCCCGAACAGGGCCTCGGCGCGCAATTGTGCCACGGCTTCGCTGCCGAGGGGCTGCACATGTTCGTGGCCGGCCGCACGGCCGCCAGCGTCGAGGCCGTGGCCGCCGCCATCCGCGCGGCCGGCGGCGAGGCGACCGCGGTGGTGGCCGACACCACCGTGGAGGCCGATGTCCGGGCGCTGTTCGATATCGCCACGGCCGGCGGCCGGCAGCTCGACCTCGCCGTCTACAATGCCGGCAACAACATGCCCGGCAAGCTGGTGGAGATGGAGGCGGAGTACTTCGAGCAGTGCTGGCGCATCGGCTGCTTCGGCGGCTTCCTGTTCGGCCGCGAGGCCGCCCGTCACATGCTGGCCAACGGGGCCGGGACGATCCTGTTCACCGGCGCCAGCGCCTCCATGCGCGGCAAGCCGGGCTTCTACGCCTTCACCGCTGCCAAGGGCGGCCTGCGCAACTTCATGCAGGCCATGGCCCGGGACCTCGGCCCCCAGGGGATCCATGTCGCACATGTGGTCATCGACGGCGGCATCCACGGTGAGAAAATCCTGAGCCGCTTTCCGCAACTGGCCCGGGACCGGGGCGAGGACGGACTCATCGGCCTCGATGCCATCGTCGAGGCCTACCGCTTCCTGTACCGCCAGCCGCGCAACGGCTGGACGCTGGAACTCGACCTGCGGGTACACAAGGAAGCGTTCTGAGCAGGGCACGGACCCATTCATCAGCCAAGGAGCAGCAACCATGCCTTCCTTTGACGTGGTTTCCGAGATCGACAAACACGAGCTGGCCAATGCCGTGGACCAGGCCAACCGCGAAGTCGGCACACGCTTCGACTTCAAGGACAGCGGCGCGAATTTCGCGCTGAGCGAAGCCGTAGTCACGCTGACCGGTCAGTCCGACTTCCAGCTGCAGCAGATGCGCGACATCCTCTACACCAAGCTGAGCAAGCGCGGCGTGGACATCCAGGCGGCCGAGGCGTCCGACCCCGAGCAGGGCCTGAAGGTGGCCAGGCAGACGGTGACGCTGCGCGAGGGCATCGACGCCGCCGTGGCAAAGAAGATGGTGCGGCTCATCAAGGACAGCAAGATCAAGGTGCAGGCGCAGATCCAGGGTGAGCAGCTGCGCGTGACCGGCAAGAAGCGCGATGATCTGCAGCAGGTCATGGCCATGCTGAAGCAGGCCGATCTCGGCCTGCCATTGCAGTTCACCAACTTCCGCGATTGAGGCGGGTATTGGTATTGGCAAACATATTTCGTTGATCCGGGCGCCACGTTAACATGCCGGCCATAAGAGGCGGGCCGGGCACCCGCGGCCTGAAAACTGTTACCGACAACCTATTCAAACCGGAATCATCGCCATGCGCACAAGCCTGAAGCAACACCTCGGCCGGCTGGCCATCGCCACGCTCGCCGTGGCGGCACTGCCCGCCCCGGCCGCCACCGAAACCATCACCTTCGACGAGCCGGGCATCGCTCTCGGGGATTTCATCACCAGCCAGTTCGCCGGGATCGGCGCCAGCTTCGGTGGCACCCCCGCCGGCACGGTCAAGAACGGCACGCCGGCGTTTTTCGGCAACGCTTTCCCGACCGACGGCAACATCCTGCATTTTGACGAGCAGACGGTGGACGCCCGCATCGACTTCGCCGTGGACGTGAGCTGGCTGAGCTTCGAGTACCGACGTCCCAGCCAGAGCCGCGACGTGACCATCGACCTGCTGAACGACGGCCAGTCGGTGTTTTCGCAGACGGTGACGGCCATCGATGACTGGGCCAGCTTCACCTTCAGCGGCCTGGTGGACCAGATCACCCTGCGCTCGGACCGCAAGTTCGTGTTCGACAACCTGAGCTTCACGCCGGTGCCGTTGCCGCCGGCAGCCATGCTGGCCGCGCTGCCGCTGGTCGCGGTGCTGCGCCGCCGTCGCCCGGCACGCTGAGGGCACACCGGGCGCAGGGAATGCGCCTGGCCCCGAACCCGGCCGGTCGCCTGACCGCGCCGGGTTTGTTTTTGCCAGTCTTCAGCCGGTGCGGCCGAAATCCGGCGCCCGACGCTCGCCGAAGGCGCTGATGCCCTCCCTGGCTGCCGCGGTAAGCGCGCTCGCGCCGAAGGCCCGGTAGCCGACTTCCAGGGCGCTGCCCAGCGAGTCCGCTGCC
>CAYGQN010000082.1:0-12365 GCA_964351795.1 uncultured Gammaproteobacteria bacterium | reverse complement strand
CCCATTCTGGGACAGGCATCTATTCCCTAGCGGGGACCGGTTAGGTCACCATTCGGGACGCCCCAATCGGGGACAGGCATCCACTCTCCGGCGGGCACCGGATAAGCGGCGACCAATCCCGGCGGGTGAATCCGGGACCGGGTAAATCCGGACAGGTAAATCCGGACAGGTAAATCCGGGACGGTAAATCCGGGACGGACGGTAAATCCGGGACCAGGTAAATCCGGGACAGGCATCGACTCCCCCGGGAAAGATCCCTGCCCGTCGGCACGCGATTCCCAGTGCAGCGCAGCCTCACTTGGACGGCGTTCAACAAGCCGCTGCGGATCTCCACGGCCGGCAGCACGTGGGGGTAATTAACTGTAATTAACTGAGATAATTAACTGAGACACGCATTGATTGACGGCCAAGCGCGGCCGCAGTCAGCGCGGTTTTTGGCGGTTTCCTGGGTAGATGCTGATTGATAACGCCCAGCAACCGGGCGGCTTCATGGTTTCTGGACGATTTACGCGCTTGCGAAGCGTGATTTCGCGGTTTCGACGCAAGCGCATCCGCGAGGATGCGGGTCCCCGACGTCTTAAGTCCAGTAACTGAGGGGTCGAGGCGCGGCCGCTATGTCGGATAAAAGGCCTCGGCGGCGGCGAGCCCGTGCACCCACTTCTGGCGCATGCGCTCGGCGAAGCGGCGCAGCATCGAAGGTGCGCCGACCGCGTGATGCGCCGAGCCCCGGGCGCTTCGCATCCGCGCGAGCCAGGTGTCGGAGTCGATATTCATGCGGTCCAGGAGCTTCGGCCGCTCTGCGGCAATGAATCCGCGCTTGTCCTCCACGCAGCATCGGCCGGTGTCGTCCACCAGGGCGAGGTAGTCCTCGAGGGAGAACGGCAGGGTATCGGCATCGGGCGTGGCTTCAGGCGCCTGGAAGGCGGCCAGCACCGGCAGTGCGGTTTCCGGCTCGTCGGCCGTCAGACCCATCAATGCCCGGAAGCGCTGCTGGGCAGCGGTGTAGTGGCTGTCCTCGACGCCGCTGGCCATGGCGGCGCGGATGGGGTTCAGGTCCACGTAGACCATGCCCTGCAGCAGGGCGATGTCATCGAGCAGGGCCTGGGACTTGAATCTGGCCTCCCAGAAGTGGCCCTTGCAGCCGTCCTCGGCGTTGGCCTGCCGGGCGATGTGCTCGTTCAGGCTGCGCATGAACCAGGACAAGTCCGAGAGTCGTCGGCGCCATTCGGCGAGGATCTTCGCCACCGTCTCCTGCTCGGCCGTGCTCAGGCTGTCGCCACGACGATAGCGGCGCATGAGCGAGGTGCCGGAGAACACCTGCAGCCAGCGGTCGATGACCTCGACGTCCGACCAGGTGTCCACCCGGGCGGGGCAGAGTTTCAGCACCAGGTGGTAGTGATTGCTCATGAGGGCGTAGGCGCAGAGATCCACGGCGAAGACCTGGGTGAGCAGGGCGAGTCGCTCTCGCATCCAGGCGCGGCGATGCTCGAAGGAGCGGCGGGTGAGGGCATCGAAGCCGCACAGGAACGCGCGGCGCACGCAGCGGCCGATGCAGTGGTAGTAGGGGGTTTGTTCGACGCAGACGAGTGTCTTTCTGGGCTGGGTCATCCGTGACCTCCGTGGGGTGGTAGCCGTTCTTGAGCAGGCTAGCGCCATGCGGGCCTTGGCGCAATCGGTGGGTGTCCCGAACTGACTGGTCCCCGAACTGACTGACTTCCAGTACCCTCCCAATCGGTGGGTGTCCTCGATTGGAGGGGCGCAGCGTAAGGGCGCGCGCTGGCAGGGGGGCGCGGGCCGCGGGAGGTGGATGACATGGACTCGGGTGATCGCGACGCCGCGCTGCCAACCCTGCGGGCCCGCGTGCACACCATTGCCAGGCAGCGCCCCGCGGCGCTCGCCTGGAGCCTGGGGCTGATGGCGGTGGCGGTATACGCGCTGTGGGGCACGGCGACGCCGGCCGTGCTGCTCGGCTGGTGGTGCGCCAATGCCCTGTTCGCACTCTGGCGGCTGCTGGTGTGGCGACGGCAGCGCATTGATGCGCCGGCCATGACGGCCGCGCAGGCGCTCGCCTGGCTGCGCGAATCCATGTTCGCCAACGGGCTCAACGGCCTTGTGTGGGGCATTGGTGCCTTCGCCTTCCTGGATGCCGCGCGCCTGGGCGTGTTCGTCATATTCCTGATGATTCTCACCGCGCTGACCTGCGGCGCGGCCATCTCGCTGGCGGCCTGGCTGCCCTCGGTGGTGGCGTTCTGCGTGCCGGTGACGGCGCTCGCCGCGGCCCGCATCCTGCTGCTGGACTTCGACAACGCCGGCTTCATCGCGCTGTCCTGCTTCATCTATCTCGCTTTCGTACTCACTGTCGCGCGCAACTACGCCAGCCTCGTGAGCACGGCGATCGAACTGCAGCATCGCAACGCCGCGCTGCTCGCCCAGACGCAGGCTCAGAAGCAAACCGTCGAGCGCATCAGTCGCGAGCGCTCGAGCCTGTTTGCCGCGCTGGGCCATGATCTGCGCCAGCCGTTGTACGCGATGGGCCTGCTGCTGGACAGCCTCGGCAAGCGGCTCGACGGGGATGAGCAACGCCGCCTGCACGCGGACATCGGCCGTGCCCGTGATGCCCTGGATGACCTGTTCAGCTCGTTGCTGGATTTCGCCCGCCTGGATTCGGCTTCGCTGCCGGTGCGGCGTGAGCGCTTTCGAATCGATTCGCTGCTGCAGGAGCTCGCCACCGAGTTTGAACCGGCCGCCGCCGCCTCCGGCCTGGGCCTCGAGGTCCGGGCTGAGCCCTGCCTGGTCAGCACGGATCGCCTGCTGCTGTCGCGCGTGCTGCGCAACCTGCTCAGCAATGCGCTGAAGTTCACCGACAACGGCGCTGTGCGGCTATCCGCTTCCGAGGCCGCTGCCGGCGTCGAGGTCTGCGTGCGCGACACCGGGCGCGGCATTGCGCCGGCGGAGCAGGCGCGGGTGTTCGGCGAGTACTACCGCGCCGCGGGCGCGGAGCAGGACAAGCGCGCCGGCCTTGGCCTGGGCCTGGCGGTGGTGCGGCGCCTGTGCGAGGCGCTGGAGCTGCCCCTGTCGATGCAGTCCGCGCCCGGTGTCGGCACCGAGTTCCGCATCCTGGTGCCAGCCGCTGACAGCGCCGCCGACGAGGCGACGGCCGGGTCGCCCCTTGCCGGCCTGCACGTGCTGTTCATCGACGATGACCCGGTCATTCGCCGGGCCATGACGGCGCTGCTGGTGGATCACGATTGCCTGGTCACAACGGCCGCCTCGGCGCGGCAGGCGCTGGGGGTGTTGCCCGCCGAGGCGAGGGCGGTCGATATCCTGGTCAGTGATTTCCGGCTTGGCGCGGAGGAAGAGGGCTTGGCCGCGGTCGGCACACTGCGCCGGGCGCTGGACCCCCGCCTGCCGGCGTTGATCATCACCGCTGATACCGATCCGGACACCGCCCGGCGGATTGCCGACGCGGGGCTGGCGCTGCTGTACAAGCCGGTGCCGTCGGAGCGCCTGCTCGCGGCCGTGGCGGAACGGGTCTGAGCGCTCGCTCAGCGGCGCTCGACCAGGCCGAGTTGCGTGGCCACGCGCGCGCAGGCAGCGCGGTTGTTGACCTGCAGCAGGTCGAACAAGGTCGAAACATGGGCCTTGACGGTGCTCTCGGCCAGCGCCAGCGATTCGGCGATGGCCTGGTTGCCATGGCCGGCCACAAGCAGGGCCAGCACCTCGCGCTGGCGGCGCGTGAGCCGCGCTCGTGCTTCCCCCACCTGGACGATGCCGTTCCGGTAATCCGCCAGCGCGACCGCCATGGCCGGAGAGATGAAGGGCTCGCCGCGGGCCAGGGCGGCGAAGGCTGCGCGCAGCTCCTCGGCCGAGGCCGACTTCGCAATCCACGCCAGGGCGCCGGCAGCCAGGGCGCGTGCTGCCGTGGCCGGTTGTTCGCTGGCAGAGACGATGGCCACCGGCAGGCCGGGGTCACTGGTTGCCAGCTGCTCCAGCAGGGCGAAGCCATCGGCGCCGGGCAGGTTCAGGTCCAGGCATACGCAGTCGATGCGCGGCTCGGCATCCAGCAGGGCCAGGGCCGTGGGCACGTCGGCGGCTTCGACAATCGCGCCGATGCCCGGCAGGTCGGCCAGCACTCCGCGCAGGCCGCTCAGGAACAGCGGGTGATCATCCACGAGCAGTACGTTCATGCGCCGCTCACAGCGCCCTTGCCGCGATACCGGCGCCCGGCGCTCCGCCGGCACTGTTCACGAATTGGCTTCCCGTAGCCTGGCATCTTGTCAGGGCTGCTCCGATGACTGCGGCATGCTATCGGCCGGCCAGCGGCTCAGCCGTGTTGCGCGGGCGCCAGCCCGGCATCGATGGCCAGCAGCGCCTCGCGCGAGGCCATGTCGGCGGGGAAGAAGGTCTCTATCCGCAGTTGCGCCAGGGTGGTGTCCATGGGCGTGGCAAAGCTGCTGTGCAATGAGTACAGCGAGACACGTGTTGTGCCGCGGGCAAGCGTCATGGTAGCAACCGGGCAGGCGAAGGCCAGCGCGTGGCTGTGGTCCCGGGCGGGGTACTCGGGGTCGGCCTCCACTGCCTGCAGCAGCGCCGCCAGTGCTTCATCGCGGGAACGCAGCCATTGTTCGCGCAGGCGCTGCACGACCTGCACCATGAAGGCCGGCCAGTCGACAATGCTCTCCCGCAGCGCCCCGGCGTCCAGGCACAGTCGCAGCGCGTTCAGCGGCTGGCCGGTGGGTGCTGGCAGCGCCCGGGCGCTGAAGCCTTGCAGAAGGGCGAAGGCATTGTCGTTGCCGCCAAGGATGTTCCAGGCGCGGTCCAGCAGCAATGCCGGGAACGGGCGGTGGCTGTCCATCACCGTGGCCAGCGCGGCCATGGCTGGTTCCAGCAGCGCGCTGTCCAGCGTTTCGGCCGAGTACAGCGGCGCGAACCCGGCGGCCTGCAGCAGCTCGTTGCGTGCCTCCAGGGGTATCTCCAGCGCCTCGGCGAGCACGACGGCACTGGCCCTGCTGGGCTGCGCCCGGCCGGACTCCAGGAAGCTGATATGTCGCTGGGAAAAGCCGCTGTGCAGGGCCAGGTCGAGCTGACTGCGGCGGCGTTGCCGGCGCCAGTGCCGGATCTGCTCGCCGAAACGCATGTCCCCGGCGTCAGGCATCGCGGTTCGTTAACGGTGTGCCCGGCAGCGCGCGCACGAACAGGTACAGCGGCAGGGCGCAGGACAGCCCTACCACGAGGTTGACCAGCACGTAGGCCCACAGGCCGCGGCTGCGCTGGACGTACAGGTAGCACCAGAACACCACGGAGCTGATGAGCAGGTCGGTTGCCAGGCCGGCCGCGGCCGGGTTGGCGAAGGCCGCCGCCAGGAAAGGGGCAAGGCCGGGGCCCTGGGCCCCGATATGGCTGGCGAACAGGGTCCAGGGGGCAAGGGCGCCGATGCCGGCCAGGGCAAGCCAGAGATAGTGCATGGTGTGTCCTCCAGGTATCCACTCGGAGGTTGCATGCTAAGCAGCGACAGCCGTCGCGAAATTACCTGCCAGGTAATCGCGGCTCAGCGCACGTACTCGTCCACGTAATCCTCGATGGCGGCGTTGACCACCTTCAGGGCGTGCTCGCGACCGTAGGCTTCCTCGATGGAAACCTGGTTCTCCTCGCCTGGCAGCACCTTGTAGGTGAGGAAGTAGTGACGCAGCCGGCTGAGGATGGTCGGCGGCAGGTCGGCGGCATCGTTGATGGCATCCCAGAGCGGGTCGTTGTTGAGGATGGCGATGAGCTTGTCGTCCGCCTCGCCGTGGTCGAGCATCGGCAGGCCGCCGATGATGCGGGCGTTGACGATCACCTCGGGCTGGTTGATGGGCCGTTCACTGATGACGCAGATGTCCAGCGGATCATGGTCCCCGCGCTCGGCCCCGGGCATCAGGGCGGCCACGCGCGCACCGCAGAAGGTGCGCGGCACGAAGCCGTACAGGGTCGGCGGCAGCGAGGAGGTGCGCTGCGGGCGGTCCACCATGAGGTAGCCGGTGGACTTGTCGATTTCATACTTCACCAGGTCGAACGGGGTGATCTCGATGTAGGCGTGGACCAGGCCCGGTGGTTCCTTGCCCACGGCCAGCCCGTGCCAGGGGTGGGGGCGGGAAATATGAATCGAGTTTTTCATGGCGCTACCCTGCGTCGCGTTGGGAGTATCGGCGCCGATTATCGCATATGGACCCGCCATGGCGGCGCCCCGGGGCCGGCGCCGCCATGGCTCCGGCGCTGCCGCCGGGTTCGCTGCGCGCTGCTGCTTAGAAGTAGCCCGAGCGCTTCTGGTTCTCCAGCGAGCCGGCGTCGCTCACCCGCCCGCGCCGCTCCGAGCTGCGGCTTGCCATCGTCTCGAGCACCACCTCGGCGGGGCTGGTGGCGGTGGAGGGATCCGCGCCGGTGACCGGCCAGCAGCCCAGCGTCCGGAAGCGGACTGTCTCGGTGCGGGTCTGCTCGCCCGGCAGCCACTGCATGCGGTCCGGATCATCGACCACGATGAGTGTGCGCTCGCGCTCCACGACCACGCGCTCCCTGGCGAAGTACAGGGGCGCCAGCGGGATGTTGCGGGTGAGGATGTAGGCCCACAGGTCGTGCTCGGTCCAGTTCGACAAGGGGTACACGCGCAGTGTCTCTCGCGGGCCGGTGCGCCAGTTGTACACCTTCCACAGCTCCGGGCGCTGGTTCTTCGGGTCCCAGCTGTGGTTGGCGCCACGCACCGAGACGATGCGCTCCTTGGCGCGTGAGGCTTCCTCGTCACGGCGGGCCCCGCCGAAGATGCAATCGAAGCGGTAGCGGTCCAGGGCCTCCTTGAGCGCATCCGTGCGCATCACCGTGGTGTACACATCGCCGTGTTCGAAGGGGTTCAGCCCCTGGCGCCGGCCTTCCTCGTTGTGGTGGACGATGAGGTCGAAACCATGCTCGCGCGCGAAGTTGTCCCGGAAGGCCAGCAGTTCATTGAATTCCCAGGTCGAGTCCACGTGCAGCAGCGGAATCGGTGGCGGTGCCGGGTAGAAGGCCCGCAGGGTCAGCCAGGCAAGGACGGTGGAGTCCTTGCCGGCCGAGAACAGCAGCACCGGGTTTTCCGACTCGGCGAAGCCATCACGGATGATGTGCATGGCTTCGCTTTCCAGCGCATCGAGGTGGCCGCTGTTCATGCCGCCGCCTCCTGTTCGACCTGCGCCGTCTTGTCGACATCCAGTCGCTGCCAGCGCCCGTCACCGGCATAGCGCTGATGGACCCGGCCGGCGTTGTCGATGGCGAACAGGTGCAGCCAGCGGTTGTCCACCAGGTCCCGCAGCCCCTCGTTGCGGGCGATGACCGCGTTCATCGCCTCTATCGGCGCTTCGATGAAGGCCGACAGGCGCAGCGGCTCGTGCACAAGGCGCTCGCCGTCGTGCACGGACTGCCAGGGCAGCCCGGTGCGCAGATCGCCGCCGTTGCCCTCCAGCACGCCGAGCGTACCGACGACGTTGTGCAGGACCTTGTTGCCGCTGCCGAACACTTCGTTATCGGTGCTGGAGCCGTAGTACTGCAGGCTGATCCAGCTGGCCACCACCAGCGGCGCGGTCATGATGAGCTCCAGGGTGCCGAAGTCCTCGTCGGCGCGCCAGTCGTAGGAGTGCAGGAAGGCGCGCCCCTGCAGGTCGATGTGGCGGCTGCGCTTGCGCGGCGCGGCGATGAAGGCCGCGCAGCCGGCAAGGCCCCACTCCGGTCGCACCTGGCTCCAGTCGTGGCTGCGTGCGAGCACCGCGCTGTCGGTATCGAGGTCCGCCGGGATGCGCATCGTCGGCGCCCGCTCGGCGCGTGCGGCGTGGCCGGCAAACGCCAGCCAGGCCTGCAGTTGCTCGAGGTCGTGCCGATGACTTGCCGGCGCCGGCTCATCGGTGAACAGCCTGACCTCGTCGGTGGTGGTGTCGTGCAGGGCGCCGATGAACAGGGTGTCCTCCGGGATGACCAGCCCGCGCTCGGCCAGGGCCAGGCGCGTGGCCGGCTCGTTCAGAATCGCCGCCGCCACACGTGCGTTGGCCTCGCCGGTGTGCCCGCCGCAGGCACCGCAGTCCAGGCCCGTGGCATGCGGATTGTTCACCGTGCTGGAGCCATGGCCGGCCAGCAGCACGATGCGGGCGAAGTTCTCGGTGAGCGACATCGCCTTGAGCACGGCCTCGGCCATGTCCACCCGCGCCGTGGCCGTGAAACCGCTGCTGCGCTCGCCGAGCTCGTGCGAGTCCAGCGTCGGGCCAAGGCGGCCCCGCACCTGCGCGTCGATGCCGTCGGTGGCCGGATGCGGCACCGTGCGGGTCATGCCGAGCGCGTCGGTGGCCAGCTTGGCGAGGTAGGCCGGGGCCAGGGTTTCCACGAAGCCGAACGAGGACACCGCCGCCATCTTGAAGGACTTGAACGCCCGTGCCGCCCGCCGGCGCATCAGGCGCAGGCCGAGGATTTCGGCGTGCTCGTCGGCGTCGGCATCATGGACGGTCTCACAGACGACGAACTTCGGCGTCAGCAGTACCGGGCACTGGGCGCCGCCGTGCTGCTGACCGAGCGGCACGTACTCGATGGGAAAGCCGAAGAAGCCGGCGAAGCCGATGGTCTCGATATGCGGGCTGCGTGCCTCCAGCGCCCGCCGGAACACCTCCGAGCGCACGTCGATGCAGAAGGCCGCCTGCACCAGCGGGCGCTTGGTCGGGGCGTAGTGGCGAGCACCGTTGAACGTGCTTACGAAGCGGCGTTGCCAGGCGCGCTCGGTGGCCTCCTGCAGCAGGCAGTCCAGGCTCAGTGCGTCGGCACTGGCGCCGGCGCTGGCCGAGGCAGCCGTGTCGGCGCAGGCGTTGCGCGCCTGCAACCAGGCCGAGGCGAACGAGGAATGACCGGAGAACAGGGCCTTCAGGATGGCATCCCAGGCCAGGCGTATGGCCAGCAATTCGATGAGCGTGTCATCGGTGTCGCCGTACAGCTCGCGCTGCCAGACCTGGTAGCGGGCAAAGGCCGCCCAGCCGCCGATGTGGCCGAGCAGGCGGTGGCAGTAGGTCAGCCGGGCGGCGGTCGGGATTTCCAGCGCGTCCAGCGCGCCGGCGATGGCTGCCAGCGGGTCGGCCGGCAGCGCGGCCACGGCGGTGCGGAAACCGCGCAGGCCGGCCAGTTCCGGGCTGCGATCGATCATCGCCTCTTCGCGCCAGGCCTGCCAGGGGCCCGCGTCGCGCCAGGGCGAGCGCCACGCGGCCTGGCCCTGGTCGAACCAGGCTGCGGCCCAGGCCGAGATGCGCTCGACGCAGAAGCCGGCCCAGTCGCGACCGTCCAGCCGCCCGACGCAATGGGCCACAGTGTCCAGCGCCGCGGGTCGGCCTGCAGGCGCATCACTGGCCAGCAGGGCCCGCAGGGCGGCTGCGCTGCCGGGCAGCCCCAATGCCGGGTCGGCATTGTCCAGGGCCTCGTCAAGGTCGGTGTCGGTGATGACCCCGGCGTCGATCTGCGCCAGGTACCAGGCCAGCGGCTGCACCATGGCGCCGCCGGTAGTCTGGGCGATCAGCCGGGCGGCCCCCGTGAAGTCCTGGTCGGTCACGCCGAGGAAGGGGTTCACGGCGACGAAGTGCTTCAGCGGCCACAGGGGAGCGATCCGGCGGCCCGCCGCGTCGGCGAGTGCGTGGATGGCGGCGCGCCCGGCCTCGTCCTGCGCGGCGGTGGCCTGTTGCTCCAGAGGTTTGACCGAGGCATTCATGACAGCTTCTCCGGGTTGAGGCGCAGTGCGCCGATGGAACGGTTGAACAGGGCGTTGACGTACAGGCCGTTGCGCATGTGCACCCAGGCCCGGCGCCAGAACGGCGCTGCCAGGCGCGCAGGCGCCAGCAGTTGCAGCAGCGTCACTGCAGCCAGCGAGGCGATGACCAGCGCGACGATGACCAGGTTGCCGGCCGTTGCCGTCGGGGTGGCGGGCAGCGCCGGTTCCAGCCAGGCCTGCGCGGCGGCATGCAGCACGAACCAGGCGATGGCGACAATGGCCGCCAGGCCCGCGGTGCGGCCGAGCACCCAGGAATCGGCGCGACCGCTCATGGCCGGCGCCAGCAGCAGCGTGAGGCTCATCACCAGCACGCTGCCAAGGACTATCCCGGCCGGGTCGGCGCCCGGACCGATCCCGGTGAGCAGGCCAAGGCCGATGCACAGCACCAGTGCCATGCCCAGTGCCGCCCCGATGCGGCCGGGATGGGTGCCGATGTCGGCATCGGGCACCCATGAGGCCCGGGCGATATCCACCACGCTGCCCGAGGACAGAAAGGCATGGGCCTTGTACAGCGAGTGGGCCACGATGTGCAGCACGGCGATGGAGAACGCGCCCAGGCCGCATTGCAGCAGCATGAAGCCCATCTGCGCGACCGTGGACCAGGCCAGCGACACCTTGACGCTGGACTGGGTCAGCATCACCAGCCCGCCGAACAGCGCGGTGAAACCGCCGACGATGGCCAGCAGGTGCATGGACCCGGGCGTGAGCAGGAGTACATCGGCCAGGCGGATGACCAGGAAGCCGCCGGCATTGATGATGCCCGCGTGCAGCAGGGCCGACACCGGCGTCGGGGTTTCCATCACCTCGGTGAGCCAGCCGTGGGCCGGGAACTGGGCCGACTTCAGCAGCGCGGCGATGGCCACCAGCACGGCCGCCAGGCCGGGCTGCCAGTCTCCGCCGGCGCGGGCGAGCGCGCTGATGGCGGCGATGTCCGTGGTGTGGAACTCGCGCGCCAGCAGCACGCAGGCCACGACCAGGCAGACATCGCTCAGCCGCGCGGCGATGAATTTCTTGCGGGCGGCGATGACAGCGCCCCGCCGCTGCGGGTAGAACAGCAGCAGGCGGTGCAGACACAGGCTGGTGGCGACCCAGGCCACCGCCAGGTGGGCAAGGTTGCCCGCCAGTACCAGCAGCGTCACGGCGGCCAGGGTCAGGCACAGGTCGGCCATGAACCGGGGCTGGTTGGCGTCGCCGTCGAGATAGTTGCGGCTGAACTGCACCACGATGGCGCCAACGAAGGCCACCAGCGAGAACAGGGTGACGCTGAGGGCGTCCAGGCGCGCCGATACGCCGATGCCGGCCACCCCGACCAGGGGGCTGGTGTCGGCGCCGGTGGTCAGCAGCAGGGCAACCGCCGCGGCGGCGATGCCCAGGCTGGCGAGGCTGGCCAGGCGCGCCAGCGACAGGGACCGCGCCCGGTCGGCCGGCGCTGTGTGGATCCGGATGGCGGCGCCGGCCAGCAGTATCGGCGCGGCCAGCGGCAGGAAGGGGACGAGTTGCATGGCGGTGCTCTCCACGGGAATTTTGTGCGGCGCACCGTACCAAGCAGATTCAATTTATAAAAATTGAATGTATGAAATCAAACGTTCTTTTTTTAGAATGACCCGATGAGCCGCCTCAACTATCACCACCTGCGCTATTTCTGGGCCGTCGCGCGGGAGGGCAACCTCACGCGGGCGGCCGCGCGCCTGAATGTCTCGCAGTCGGCGCTGTCGATTCAGATTCAGAAACTCGAGGAGCGCCTCGGCCACACGCTGTTCGAGCGCCAGGGCCGGCAACTGGAGCTCACCGAGGCCGGGCGCCTGGCGCTGGAGCATGCCGAGATCATCTTCGCCACCGGGGAGGAGCTGCTCAGCAGCCTGCGGGATCGCGCCGGCGTGTCGCGCCAGGTGTTGCGCGTGGGGGCCCTGTCCACGCTGTCACGCAATTTCCAGGTCGATTTCCTGCAACCGGTGATGGGCCGCGAGAACATTGAACTCATCGTGCGCTCGGGCAGTCTGCGCGAGCTGCTGGCCGGCCTGGTCAGCCATGAGCTGGACGTGGTGCTGTCCAATGTCTCGCCACCCAGAGACGCCGCCACACCCTGGATCCCGCATCTCATCGCCGAACAGCCGGTGAGCCTCATCGGCACCCCGGCCCGCATTGCCGGCACCAATGATCCGGCCGAGCTGCTGGCCCGCGAGCCGGTGATCCTGCCGTCGGTGGAAAGCAGTATCCGCCTGGGTTTCGACAGCTTCGTCGAGCGCCTGGACATCCGCCTGCGCGTGGCGGCCGAGGTCGATGACATGGCCATGCTGCGTCTGCTGGCCCGCGCCGATCTCGGCCTGGCGGTGCTGCCGCCCATCGTGGTCAAGGACGAGCTGGCCAGTGGCGTGCTGATCGAGGCCGACCAGTTTCCGCGCCTGACTGAAACCTTCTACGCCATCACCCAGGCCCGCCGCTTTCCCAACCCCCTGCTGCGCGTGCTGATGGACGCGCTCGGGGACGCTGTGCAAGTGGCCTCCTGAGCCGCCGCCGGGCGGCGTGGCGCGGGCGTTGTGTTCGGGGGCGGCGTCGGGGTTGGTTCTGGCAG
>CAYGQN010000081.1:0-12632 GCA_964351795.1 uncultured Gammaproteobacteria bacterium | reverse complement strand
GCCCGTGGCCGCTACGCTGACGATCATCGCCTGGGGCCTGGCCGGCCTGCCTGGCTGGACGCAGCCGGACCTGCTGCGCCGGGCACTCGGCAGGGCACTGACCACGCCGTTGGCGGTGCACGATGCCGAGGCCGCGCTGCTGGCGGCCTTCGGCCGCCAAGACAACGCCGGCGCCGCCGGGCTTGCCCTGGCGGTGGAGCACCCGCAGCTGGCCGGCACGGCCAATGCCTGCCTGCGCTGTGATCCCGTCCACCTGCAGGCGGACCTGCGCGAGGTACATCTGAACGCGACGGCCACCCTCGGCCTGGAAGCGGACGAGGCCGACGCCCTGCTGGAGGCCCTGAACGGGCACTTCGCCGAGGAGGGCCTGCGCTTCCTTCGCGGTGAGTCGCCGGCACGCTGGTACGTGCTGGCCGACCGGCCCGTCGACCTGCGCAGCGCCGCCCCCACCCGTGCCCCGATGATGCCCGTGCGCAGCCTCGCCATCCGTGGTGAGGATGCTCCTGCCTGGCGGCGCATCGCCACCGAGGCGCAGATGCTGCTTCACGCGCACCCGGTCAATGCCGGGCGGGCCCGGCGCGGCGAGCCGGCCGTGAACAGCCTGTGGTTCTGGGGTGGCGGTGAGGCGGCGACCATGGCCGCTGATGTTGCATTGCCAGCACGTGTGGTGGCCACGGATCCGCTGGCGCTTGCACTCGCGGATGCCTCTGGCGCAGTCATGGTCGAGCCCGGCCGGGCCCTGCCACGGGGGCACGGCCACACGCTGTATTACGACACCCGCCTGCGCGATGCGCTGTTCCGTGCCGATCCTGCGGCCTGGTCGGTGGCCGCCGCCGCGCTGCTCAGGGATGCCCTGAGCCCGGGCATCAAAGCCCTGACCCGGGGCCGACTGCGCCGGGTTTGCCTGATTCACGAGCACGGCCAGGCTGAGCTAGCCTTGCTGCAGTGGATGCAATTCTGGCGCTGCCGTTAGAATCGGCAGGGATCACAGGGGCCGACCCGTGCCCTGTCAGGGGCGCCGGGCAAGCGTCGGTACCAGGCCCCGAACTGGCGGAGATGGACTACCGTGGCCGATCAGGATGTCAGCGAACTGCTTCGACGCAGCAATGCGCGATTGCAGCAATTGTTCGATGTCACACCGGTCGGGATGCTCGTGGTCGATGCCGGCGGCCGCATCGCGATGGCCAATCCGGCCGTGGCGAACCTGTTCGGCTACAGCGGCCCGGATGCCCTGATCGGGCAACCGGTGGAAGTGCTGGTCGAGCCTGCGCAGCGGGTTGCCCATACCCGCCTGCGGAGTGAGTTCGGCCACGAACCGGGCCTGCGCCTGATGGCCGGTCGACCGGTCACCGGTCGCCGGCGCGACGGCTCCACCGTGCCGCTGGAGGTTTCCCTCACCCCGCTTGCCGATACCAGCAGCGACGTGCTGGCGATAGTCAATGATCTGCGCAGCCGCCTGCAGGCCTCCGATGCCATTCGCGCTCACAGCGAACTGCTGGACCGACACAACCGGGATCTCGAGCAGTTCGCCCACGTCGTGGCGCACGATCTGCGGGAGCCGCTGCGCATGGTCGCCAGCTTCCTGCAGCTGCTGGAGCGCGATTACGCCCCGGCGCTGGCGGCCGGGGCGCGCGAGTACATCGACTACGCGGTAGCCGGTGCGCGGCGCATGCAGGCGCTGCTGGAGGCCCTGTCGCGGTATGCCCGCTACAACCAGGCCTTCCGCGCTGAAACCATCGAGTTGGCCGTGCCGCTCGCCGATGCCATGGACAATCTCGCCATGGCCACTGCCGAGGCCGGCGCACTCATCGAGGCGGAACCCCTGCCCGCGGTGCTCGCCGACCCCAGCCACATGGTGGCCCTGTTCCAGAACCTCATCAGCAACGCCATGCGCTACCGTGGAGAAGCGCCGCCGCGGGTACACATCCGGGCCGCGCCGGCGACGAACGGCTGGGTGCAAATCACCGTGGCCGACAACGGTATCGGTATCGAGCCGCGATTCCAGGAGCGGGCCTTCCAGATTTTCCAGCGCCTGCAGCCGGACATGGGCGAGGGCACCGGAATCGGCCTGACCATCTGCAAACGCATCGTGGAGATGCATGGCGGCCGGATCAGCCTCGCGTCGGGCCCGGAAGGCGGCACACTGGTGCATTTCACGCTGCCGCTGGCCATTTCACGGCCCGCTGCGGAGGCCCCCGGGTGAGCATGCGGCCGCTGGAACTGCTGCTGGTGGAGGACAATCCCGGCGACGTGCGGCTCATCCGCGAAGCGCTCGGCAGCGCAGCCCTTGCCTGCCGCCTGCACGTGGCCCGCAACGGGGTCGAAGGCCTGGACTTCCTGTTCCGCCGTGACGGATTCGAACAGGCCCCTGACGTGGACCTGGTGCTGCTCGACCTCAACCTCCCGCTGCTCGGCGGCCGCGAGGTGCTGGTCGCTATCCGCGCCCAGCCCCGGCTGGCGAAGCTGCCGGTGATGGTGCTCACCAGTTCCGATGCCGATGCGGACGTGCTCGCCAGCTATGCGGTGGGCGCGGACCGCGTCATTCCGAAACCGCTGGAGTTCTCCGGCTTCACCATGGTGATCGATGCCATCCGGCAGGTTCAGCCGGTTGGGTAGCCAGACCGGTTAATCAAGGGAGCAAGCGCACATGGATGCACGGTCGGGAGGAAAAATGAAGCCGCGTTTCATTGTCGGTATCGGCGCATCGGCCGGCGGGCTGGAAGCCCTGCAGCGGTTCTTCGACGCGATGCCAAGCGACCTCGGCGTCGCTTTCGTCGTCGTCCAGCACCTGGCGCCGGATTTCAAGAGCCTCATGGATGAACTGCTGGCCCGGCACACGCGCATGGATGTGCACCGGGTGGCCAACAACACCGAGATCCTCGCTGATCACATCTACCTCATACCGCCGCGCAAGGAGATGGTCATCTCCGGCGGCCGCCTGCTGCTGACCGATACCTACACCGAGAATCTGAACCTGCCCATCGACATCTTCCTGCGCTCGCTGGCCGCCGAGGCCGGTCCGCAGGCCGCGGCGGTAATTCTCTCCGGCACCGGCAGTGATGGCAGCCGCGGGGTGAAGGCCATCCATGATGCCGGCGGCCTGGTGGTCGTGCAGTCGGTGGAATCGGCCAAGTTCGACGGCATGCCGAACAGTGCAATCGCCACCGGGGTTGCCGACCACGTGATGGCGCCCGAGGCGATGGGGAGCGCGCTGGCCGATTACATCAACCATCCGCATGAACGGGCCGATGCGACCGGCGAGGAAGTGCAGGGCGTTTACAGCGAGCTGTACGCCATGCTGTTGCAGCGCTACGGGATAGATTTCGACCACTACAAGCCCGGTACGATCGCCCGGCGCATCGAGCGGCGGATGGCGCTGGTGCGTTGCGAGTCCATCGACGAGTACGTGAAGCGCCTGCAGATCGATGCCGAGGAGCTGGAAACGCTGTACCGGGACCTGCTGATTGGCGTCACGGAGTTCTTCCGCGACCCGGAGGCCTGGTCGGTCATCGAGGAAAAGGCGCTGCCATCGCTGCTGGCGCGGGTCCGGGACAACCGCGAGCTGCGCCTGTGGGTTCCGGGCTGTGCCACCGGCGAGGAGCCCTACAGCCTGGCCATCCTCCTGCACGAGCACCTCACCGCGGCGCGCCTGCCGGTGCCGGTGAAGATTTTCGCGACCGACGTGCACAAGCGCTCTCTGGAGCAGGCCAGCAATGGTTTCTACGCCCGCTCACAGGTGGCCAACCTCGCGCCGGAGCGGCGCGAGCGGTATTTCAACGAGCAGCAGGACGGCTACACAGTGGTGCCGGAAATCCGCCGCATGGTGGTGTTCGCGCCGCACAACATCACCGCGGATCCGCCCTTTACCAATATCGATTTCATCAGCTGTCGCAACCTGCTCATCTACCTGGAACCTCCCGCCCAGACCAAGGCCCTCGGCCTGTTCCACTTTGCGCTGAACGTGGGCGGCCACCTGGTGCTCGGCCCCTCGGAAACCCTCGGGCCGGTGGAGGACGCGTTCGAGACGGTGGACCGGCGCTGGCGGCTTTTCTTCAAGCATACCGAGTCGCGGGTGCCGGCCGGCGTGCAGCTTCGCAACCCGCGGACCTACGAAGTGGGCGAGGTCCCGGCACGGCGCCTGCCCCAGCGCGCCACCCTGGGCGGACGCGACATCAACCTGGTGCGTGCCTACGACGCGCTGATGGAAGACTACATGCCGCCGGCGCTGCTGGTGGCCCAGGACGGTGAGCTGGTCCACACCTTCGGCGCCGGTGGGCAATACCTGCACGCCGAACGCGGGGTGCGGACGAACCGGCTGGCGGATCTGCTGGTGCCGCCGCTGCGTACCGCCTTCGCCACCGCGCTGCAGCGGGTGCTGAAGGAATGGAAGCCGGTGACCTACGGCGGTTTGAAGCTGCCTGTCGGCGATGTGCCCGCGGGGCTCCCGGAGGTGGTGAAAATCATCGTCTCGCCCGTGAGCGAGCGCCGCACGGGCAGTGACTACATCCTTGTCGTTGTCGAGGCGGTCGAGGCCCTGCCACCGGTTGAAGGCATTGCCAATGTCATCGAGACGGCACCGGATGAGCTCAGTGCCGAGCACATTCGCGCGCTGGAGGTGGAGCTGCAATACACCAAGGAAAACCTCCAGGCCACGGTGGAGGAACTGGAAACCAGCAACGAGGAGCTGCAGGCCACCAACGAGGAGCTGATGGCGGCGAACGAGGAGCTGCAATCCACCAACGAGGAGCTGCATTCGGTCAACGAGGAGCTGTATACCGTCAACAGCGAGTACGAGGAAAAGATTGGCGAGCTCGTGCAGCTCAACCAGGACATGGACAACCTCATCCGCAGTACCGACATCGGCACGGTATTCCTGGACACCGAACTGCGGATCCGCAAGTTCACCCCGGCCGCGGCGCGCAGCTTCACGCTGCTGAAACAGGATCTCGGCCGCCCCATCGGTCACTTGCACCAGCAGGTGGAGTTCCATGATCTGGATGCGCGGTTGAAAGCCGTGATTGTCAGTGGCCAGGAGTTCGAGGCCGAGGTGCCGCACCGGGACGGCAGCTGGTTCCTGATGCGCCTGCATCCGTACCGGGAGGGCAACGATGAAGTCGGCGGCGTCGTGCTGACCTTCGTCGATATCACGGCCACCCACACGGCGCTTGATGAACTGCGCCGGATGCATGATCAACTGCAGGATTTCGCCTATTCGGTTTCCCACGACCTGCGCGAACCGCTGCGCATGATCCACAGCTACTGCGAGTTGCTCGATGAGCGGCATGCGGCTGCCCTGGACGGGGAAGCGAAGGAATTCCTGGAGTTCGCGGTCGACGGCGCGAGGCGGGTCTCGCAGATGCTCGACGGACTGTTGAAGTTCTCGCGGGTGGTCTCACGCGGGCGCGAGAAGCTGCCCTGCAGCTCCATGGACAGCCTGCTGCGGGCCATGGAACGGGTACCGCTTCCGGGCGAGGATGTCATTCGTTACGACAACCTGCCGGCGGTGATGGCAGATGCCGGGCAGCTCACCGATTTGTTCGCGGAACTGCTTGCCAATGCAGTGCGTTTCCCGCGGGCTGATACGCCCTTGCAGATCGTCATCACGGGCCGGGAGCTGGGCGCCTGGTGGGAGTTCCAGGTGGCCGACAACGGTGTCGGAGTCCCTGCCGCGGACCAGGAGCGCGTATTCAGAATCTTCGAAACGGTGGCCGATGCCGGCAGCAAGCGCGGGAATGGTCACATGGGGATCGGCCTGGCTGTGGCGCAGCGTATCGTCGAACGTCACGGCGGGCGCATCTGGATGAACGATACCCCGGGCGGCGGGCTGACGGTGTGCTTCACGCTGCCGGCCGTTCGCCCGGCCAGCGGGCCCGACTGAGCCGCGCGGGCGTCGGTCATCGTGGTGCCGGCACCGGTTCCGCGGGGACGCCGCCGGAGGCGTCCCTGACCGATCGAACGACAACCCGGCGCGATCGGCGCCACCGTCCCCCGGCCTGCAAGGCCCGTCCCCCGGCAGCGGCTCAGCGCCGCAGCATCGCTGCCATGGTTGTGGCATCCACGGGGCGACAGAGGAAGTAGCCCTGCAGGGCGTCGCATCCGGCGCGCTGCAGGTACGCGGCCTGGGCGGTGGTTTCCACGCCCTCGGAGACGACGGTCAGATCGAGGTTGTGCGCCATGGCGATGATGGCGTCGGCAATCGAACGGTCACCGTTGTTGTCCGGCACACCGGCGATGAAGGAGCTGTCGATTTTCAGGCGGGTCAGCGGGAAATGCCTGAGCTGGCTGAGCGAGGAGTAGCCGGTGCCGAAGTCGTCCATGGCAATATGAATGCCCTTGTTGCGCATTTCACCCAGCACCGTCGCGGCGAAGACCGGGTCCCGCGTGACCGTGGTCTCGGTCAGTTCCAGCTCCAGGCAGTCCGGGGCCAGGCCGGTCATGGCAAGGATGTGGCTGATGCGGGCAGGCAGGTCCGGTGCCTCGAACTGCTGCGGTGACAGGTTCACCGCCAGCCGGCCCGGCGCCAGGCCCAGCTGCTGCCAGCGGACGAAGTCGGTGCAGGCCTGTTGCAGCACCCACTCGCCAAGCTCGCGGATCTGGCCGCCGAACTCGGCCATGGGGATGAACTCCCCGGGCAGCAGCTGGCCCAGCCGTGGATGATTCCAGCGTACCAGTGCCTCCACGCCGACGATCCGGCGCGTGTCACTGGCGTACTGAGCCTGGTAAGCCAGCTCGAACTCCTCGCGATCCAGCGCCTGGAACAGGTCCGAGGCAATCGCACCCTGGTGACGGATCGTGGCCTGCATGGCGGCCTGGAAATGCTGGACATTGCCGCGCCCGGCGGCTTTCGCCTCGTACATGGCCATGTCCGCCTGGCTGATGAGGTCCTCGGCCGTGAGCCCCGGCTCGGGAAACAGGCGCACACCGATGCTCGTGCCTACGCTGATGTCGCGACCGCCAATCTGCATGCAGCTGCGCAGGCTGGCGTTGATCCTGGCCGCCAGGTGGTTCACCGACTCGACGTCGGGGATGTCCTCGACAATGACGGTGAACTCGTCGCCGCCGAGGCGACACACGGTGTCCCGCCCGGCCACGGCGGCCCGCAGGCGGCGAGCGACCTCCACCAGCAGGCTGTCGCCGACCTGGTGGCCGAGGCTGTCGTTGAGCGCCTTGAAATTGTCCAGGTCCAGGAACAGCAGTGCACCGCGGGAATGCTGCCGACAGGCCCGCAGCAGGGCCTGGTCGAGGCTCTCGAGGAACATGCGCCGGTTGGGCAGCCCGGTGAGCGTGTCGTGGTGGGCGAGATGGGCCAGGTGGTCGCGGGCACTCTGCAACTGGGTCTCGGCGAGCTTGCGCTCGCTGATGTCCAGGGCCGCGGACTGGCAGTGCGTGGCGCTGTCGGCGACGCCCGGCACCGGGACGCTGCGCAGCAGCACCGGGGTGATGGTCTCGTCCCGGGCCAGCAGCTCGATCTCCACCGTATCGGCCACGCCGCCCGACACCCTGCGGATGTGTGACAGCAGGCGGCGTCGACTGCGCTGGCTGACACACAGGACGGCAGGTTTGCCGATGAGGTTGTCCAGCGGTCGCTTCAGGGCCTGCGCGGCGGGCTGGTTGGCGTTGGTGATCACGGCGTACTCGTCAAAGCAGAGCATCGCCACCGGCGCATGTTCGAAGAAGCTGCGATACATCTCCCGCGAGATTTCCAGCTCATCGCGGGCGCGGGCCAGCATGACGTATTCTCGGTGCAGTGCCTCGAGTTCCGAAGTGCCGCCGTCCCTGACACTGTGAGGCACCGCCCAGTCCGCCGCGACAGCGTTGTCCGTCGCTTGCCAGTGACGTGGGGATGCCGGCCCTTCCTGCCTGCCCAGCATGGGTGATTCCCTCCGGCTCAGCTCATGGAAGGGGAATTCGCAAAAAACGGGCCATCCCCGGGGGGGCAGTCAGCCCGGGATCGGCCCGCGCACGGGGCGTTTTCCCGGCCGGACGGGACGGTCGGCAGACCATGGTGTCGGATTCACGACTCTGCAGCCCGGTCAACCCGTCAACAATCTGACTGCCCCGGGGGCGGGTCAGGCCGCTCGACGCGGGCTCAAGCAGTCCCGCTTTCCTGCCGACATCCCTGCGATAGAGGGAAGGTGTGGATCCGCGCATGCAAGGCAGCACAGGCACCGGGCCGGCGGCGATTGCCAACGGTGTGATTGACGCAATCCTGGCGGCACCGCTCGCGGTACTCGTGCTGGCGGGCAACCTGAGGCGGGCCGGGTACCTGGAAAACGCGCTTGCAAGGTTGCAGCGTCCCGGGCCGCTGTTCTACCACAGCAGCTCGCTGGCGAGTGCCGAGCAGGTCCTGCACCGGCACGAGTGCACCCTGGTCCTGGTTGACCTGGTGTCGCTGCAGCAGGACGCCAGTGCCGTCCTGCAGCGCTGCCGCGCCGTGGCCCCCGATGCGACGATCGTCGCGATTCATCCAGCGGTTCACGAGGCGGCGCAGTGCGCGGCGCTGCGTGCCGGTGCCGATGAGATCGTGCCCGATGAACTCGGCACGGCCGGCCATCTGCGCCGACGCGTACTGTTCACGCTGAACCGGCGCCGGCTCAGCCCGGAGAGCTTGCGCCTGGCGCACTACGATCCGCTCACCGGGCTGCTCAACCGCGGCATGTTCATGGAACGCCTGCAGCACGCGGTGCGAATGGCGGACCGCCAGCAGTCCGGTCTGGCCATCCTGTATTTCGACCTCGACCAGTTCAAGCAGGTCAATGACAGCCTCGGTCACGCGGCCGGCGACGATCTGCTCCGGGGCGTGGCCACGCGCGTGCAGGAGACGCTGCGCGACAGCGACACGCCGGCCCGGTTGGGTGGGGACGAGTTTGCCGTCCTGCTGGAAGCGCTGACCTGTGACCACGACGCCTATCGGGTGGCGGACAAGCTGCGCGAGGCGATCGGTAAACCCCTGGAGATCAGTGGTCAGGACCTGTCGATCGGTTCGAGTTTCGGGGTCGCCCTGATGCCTCAGGACGGCAGTAAAGCCGCTGACCTGCTGACCACGGCCGACCGCCGGATGCTTACCGAGAAGGCCGCCCGTTCCGCCGGTGCGAGCTACGTGGCTGTGGCAACCCGGCCCTTGCAGCTGGGGATGCCCCGGCGGCGGGGCATGTCCCAATGCAGTCGCGAGGTGGCCGCGGCGTTCCGTGCCGGGGAGATCCGGATGCACTTCCAGCCCCAGCTCGACCTCGGCACCGGGCGCGTCTGCGCGGTCGAAGCGCTGGCGCGCTGGCAACGCGCCAGGGACGACGTGCTGGCCCCGGCGCGCTTCCTGCCGGCACTGGAGGAGGTCGGGCTGATCGAGCGGTTCGGCGTCTGGACGCTCGCCCGGGCGCTGGATTTCATCCAGCTCGCGACGCCGCCGGGTCGGGAACCGATACGCGTGGCCATCAACCTGTCATCGCGGCAGGTGCTGCACCGGGGTCTGGAGGACTACATCAGCCATCTCGACCCGGCGCGCCGGGCCGCCCTGCGATACGTTGAAATCGAGTTGACCGAGCAGGCCATGAGCGCCAGCCCGGGGGCACTCGGCGCCCGGCTCCAGGACCTGCGCCAGGCCGGGATCCGGGTGGCGCTGGATGATTTCGGTACCGGCTACAACTCCTTCGCCTACCTGCGCCGGTTTCCGGTCGACACGCTGAAGATCGACCAGTCCCTCATCGCCGGCATCGAAGCCGATCCGGTCGGGCAGGCCATGGTATGCAATCTCATCGACATGGCGGCCGAGCTCGGGTTGCGCGTGGTTGGCGAGGGCGTGGAAACCAGCGTTCAGCTGGCGCTGCTGCGCGCCGGCCGTTGCGGCGTCGTGCAGGGTTACCTGGTCAGCCGGCCGCTGGAGGAGCAGGCCTGTCTGCAGGGCCTTGCCGGTGATCACTTCACCCGTTGCCTGGAGGCGGCATGATGGTCGCGCCGGTCAGCCCCGCATCCGCCCGGGAGGGTCCGGCCGGGGGCAACCTGCGTGTGCTGCTGCTGGAGGACAACCCCGGCGATGCGCGCCTGGTCACACTGTCGCTCGGCGGTCTTGCGCATGAAGGCCGCGGCTTCGACGTGCGTGTCCGGCGAACCCTGTCCGACAGCCTGGAGGCACTGCGGGAGGAGCATTACGATGCCGTGATTGCCGACCTGCACCTGCCCGATTCCTGCGGGCCCGAGACCGTGCAGGCGCTGCGCGAGGCGGCTCCGGCGGTGCCGGTGATCGTGCTGACCGGGGTTGACGAGGAAGCCACCGCGGTGCGGATCATGAAGGCCGGCGCCCAGGACTATCTCATCAAGGAGCCCAGCAACGGCCGGATGCTCGGCCGTGCCGTGCTGCACGCCATCGAGCGCCAGCGCGGCGAGCAGCGCATGTTGCAGCTGGCCCACTACGATTCGCTGACCGGGCTCGCCAACCGCGTCCTGTTCCGCAAGCACCTGGAGCATGCCATCGTGCGTGCACACCGCGACGGCACCGTGCTGGCACTGATGTTCATTGACCTCGACCGCTTCAAGCAGATCAACGACAACCTTGGCCATGACGCCGGTGATGCCCTGCTGACGGAGGTGGCCCGCCGCATCGACGCCAGCGTCCGTGGTTCCGACCTGGTGGCGCGGCTCGGCGGCGATGAGTTCACCGTGATCCTGGAGAACATCCACAGCGGTGACAACGCCACCCATGTCGCCGACAAGATTCTTGCCGCGCTCGAGCAGCCGCTGAACATCAACGGCCATGAACTCGTGTCCACGCCGAGCATCGGCATCACGGTGTTTCCCGACGATGGTGTCGACATCGATCAGCTGCTCGGCAATGCCGACTCGGCGATGTACAAGGCCAAGGAGAAAGGCCGGAACACCTATTGTTTCTACGGGCCGGACCTCAACGACCTGTCGCTGGAACGGGCCGCGCTGGAAGCGGACCTTCGCACTGCGCTTGCCCGCAACGAATTCGTGCTGCAGTACCAGCCGAAATTCGACGTTGCGAGCGGGCGGCTGGCTGGCATGGATGCACTGCTGCGATGGAAGCACGGTGGTGAGCTCATTGCGCCGGAGCGCTTTGCCCGGATCGCCGAGGAGGCGGACCTGAGCATTCCCATCGGCGAGTGGGCCCTGCGTCGGGCCGCCGACCAGGCGCGGCTGTGGCAGGAGGCCGGCCTGCCGGCCATCGCCGTGGCGGTCAACGTCAACCAGCACCAGTTCCAGCAGCCCGATCTCGTCCAGCGCATGGACCATGCCGTCGCCGAGGCAGGCCTGCATCCCTCGCTGCTGGTGCTGGAACTGAGCGAGTCCCTGCTCATGGAGGATGTCGACGCCAGCGAAACCACGCTCGCGGCGCTGCGGGACAATGGCTTCCGCATCGCAGTGGATGCCTTCGGTACCGGCTGCTCGTCGCTGAGCCAGCTGCGGCGCTTTCAGCTGGACAGCCTCAAGATAGACGCCAGCTTCGTGCGCGATGTCGCCACGGACGGCGATACCGCTGCCATCGCATCGGCGATCATCG
The DNA here is from genome assembly GCA_964351795.1 of uncultured Gammaproteobacteria bacterium. GTDB lineage: Bacteria > Pseudomonadota > Gammaproteobacteria > JADZEE01 > JADZEE01 > CAYGQN01. The sequence continues at coordinate 1,117 of CAYGQN010000081.1, read as the reverse complement.
CCCTTGCCCACACCCTGCGGCTGACGGCGGTGGCCGAAGGGGTGGAGACGGCTGAGCAGCTGCGCTTCCTGGCTGAGCGCGGCTGCGAGCAGGCCCAGGGCGCCCTGTACTGCGCGCCGCTGTCGGCACTCGAAGCCGCGGCTTTCCTGGGGCGCCAGGCCACGGCCGTGGTGCCGCGGCAAGCCCTGGCACGGGGTTGCGCCTGAGCCGGTGACGCAGGTCTGCAGGGTGGCCCCTGCCTGGGGTAGAATGCGGCGCTTTTGTCCACACTCAGGCCGGGGCCCGCAACGTGATCGAAACCACCGCTACCAATCAGCACATCAAGGACTTGAAGGGGCGCGTCGACGCCCTTAGGGGGTACCTTTGACTACGAGGGCAGCTGCGAGCGACTGACCGAGGTCGAACGCGAACTCGAGCAGCCCGATGTCTGGGGTGACCAGGAGCGCGCCCAGGCCCTCGGCCGCGAGCGCGCGGCGCTGGAGAAGGTGGTCGACACGATCCGCGGCCTCGACAATGGCCTTGCCGAGGCCGCTGAACTGCTGGAGCTGGCGCGCGCCGAGGACGATGCCGACACGGCCGAGTCCGTGGTGGCCGATCTCGAGGTCCTGGAGGCGAGGCTGGTCGAGCTGGAGTTCCGCCGGATGTTCTCCGGCGACATGGACTCCCACGCGGCGTTCGTCGATATCCAGGCCGGTTCCGGTGGTACCGAAGCCCAGGACTGGGCCGAGATGCTCCTGCGGATGTATCTGAAATGGGGCGAGGCGATGGGCTTCAACACCGAGCTCATCGAAGTCTCGGCCGGCGAGGTCGCCGGCATCAAGAGCGCCACGGTGCGTTTCGAGGGCGAGTATGCCTTCGGCTGGCTGCGTACCGAGACCGGCGTGCACCGGCTGGTGCGCAAGTCGCCGTTCGACTCCGGCAACCGCCGCCACACCTCCTTCGCCGCCGTGTTCGTGGCACCCGAGGTGGACGAGGACATCGAGATCGAGATCGACCCCTCGGACCTGCGGGTGGACACCTACCGCGCCAGCGGTGCCGGCGGCCAGCACGTGAACAAGACCGATTCCGCGGTGCGCCTGACCCATCTGCCCACCGGCGTTGTCGTGCAGTGCCAGAA
>CAYGQN010000080.1:0-12654 GCA_964351795.1 uncultured Gammaproteobacteria bacterium | reverse complement strand
TCAAGCCCGCCAGCGCTGAACGGGATTCGAGCCCTCGATACAGACAATGCCGGGGCGTTTGGCCGTTCTGTCGTCAGCCGGCGATTCGTGCGAGCGACTGCTCGACCGAGGGCTCGGCGCCGGCAGCGATATCGGCGCGGCGGCGCTGGTGGAATGCCGTGAGCGTGTCGTTGGCGCGGCTCATGGTTTCGATGGCGGCGACATAGGCCTCGAGATTGCCGGCCGGTATCGCCCAGACGGTGGTGTTGTCATCAAGCCGATCGAGGTAGGCGCGCGCGCCGCAGCAGCCAAGGCTGGACGAGGCGCGGCCGGCATTGATGACGGCCGGAACCAGTGCGCAGGCGGGGCGCCCGAGCGCTGCCGGTGAATCCCCGTCGACGCGGGTCACCGCCTCGGCAAGGACCAGTCCCTGCCTGGCATTGGCGAACAACAGGACCAGCGCCGGTGTCCCGGTGCACTGCGCAAGCGGCGTGTACGCGACAATTGAGGGCGAGTCCGCCAGCACGGGGATGGCGCCAACCTCGTCCTCGCGCACGTAGTCCAGACCCTGCATGGCAGCGAGCGTGGTCGACAGCTCCTTCGGCTGCGACCGCGGCGCGTTACCAAGATTGTGCGTGTGGATCCCGATCGAGCAGTGCCGGTGATCATCGGCAATGGTTGTCAGCGCCCGCCTCGTACCCCGTTCCCAGAACTGGCAGCCCGCCGCCACGGGCGTGGACGGCCGCTCGTGATCCGCGGGTGTTTCAGGCGGCAGCGACAGTGCAACCGGCATGTCCGAAAGCGCGAGCGCCGTGCACAGGCGGTCGGCAAGGTCGGCAAAATCAGGCATGTGACTCTCCGGAGGCGGGACGGTCAGCAACAGGGGCAGCAGGTCGGCGGCATGGCGGGGCGATAGGCCGTGGTGGTGGTTGTCACGCGTTGCATGGAGGCGTTTGCGGGGGCGGCGTTGATGTCCGTGGTGGTGGGCGCCGATGCGGCGCTGCCCGGCAGCGCTGTCCGCCCGGGCCTGGCCCAGCGGATGCTGAAATCATTGGGGCCGATGGCAGCTTCGATTTCGATTTCCGAGTCCGACACGACTCGCCAGTGCGGGAAAAGCGCACCGTTGCAATGCACTTCGATATCGCCGGTGCCAGGCAGCTGGGTGATGCGCCAGCTGGTCGACTGCCCGCGTGCGGCATCGGTCGCCGCGTAGGTCTGCAAGCTGAGAATACCGGCTTGCCGGTCGTTGCGGGCTGCACTGATGCCGAGCCGGGGGAAGTCCACGCCTTCAACGGTGGGCAAATCGAACTGGTGTTCATGCGCCCCGGTGTAGACATTGCTCCAGGCGCCGCGCTCTCCGATTTCACTCAGGATCATCAGGCCATTGAGTTGTCCGCGCGGCCAGGGTTCATCCAGGCCGAAGCGCCAGGCGAAGCGATCCGGATCCTCAGCGAAGAAGTCCGGGCCGTACTCGCGTTCGGCGACACTGGTCAGTCTTCGCTCGGTGGTGGCATCGCCGAGTTCACGCGCCAGCATCAGTACCAGCGTCAGCCAGCGCGGGTCGTCAATCGGTTGCACGAGTTTGCCTTCGCGCGCGTTCCAGCCGAGCTTGCGGATGCCGGACTCGTACAGTTCCCGGCCGAACGCCGGCGCCTGCGGGTACAGGTAGAACAGCGGCGCGAGCGTACCGTATCCGGCCAGCTTGTCCGGCAGGTTGTAGGCGAACTGCTCCAGTGGATCGTAGTAGAAGGCGAACGATTCGATGTTGCCGCGGCTGTCGCGTATCGCAAAGTGCTTTTTCGCGTACTCAATCCACTGCTCGTAGACCCAGTGCCTGGACGTACCGAATACCTTGTCGTGCAGCTGCAGGCTCAGGCCCGCCGCGCTCAGGCAGTAGGGCCAGATCTTTGTGTTCTCGCAATGCGCGCCCATCGGCCGGTCCGCCCACTGGTCCTCGATGAAACTCGAGATGCCGGGCTGCGTCCATTCGAACAGGCGGTTGGCGACGCCGGTCATCCTGAAGGGCCGTTCCCACTTGTTGTCCCCGGAGACATAGGAGTAGGTATTCAGCAACAGGTTGAAGAAGCCGCGGAAGAACAGGTTGCCGTCGGCGCCGATGGGGTCGGGCTGCAGGCCCCAGGGTTCAACGCCATTGGCGGTCCAGCCCGGCGGGTCATAACGACCACGCAGGTGCTCGGGCATGTAGACCTGCCATTCGGGGGGATAGTCGCCCTGGTGGGGATCGTGGCCAAGCAGGGTAATCCAGTCGATGGCGCCCCAGAAGGTCGTGTAGCGACCGACCAGTTCATCGGCGATCCGGGTATAGACCTCGCGCCAGGCCGGGGTCTGATCCACCAGCATTGGCAGCGCGTAGGAGGTCTCGGACAGATCGAAGCGCGGGAAGGCACACATCGGTGCCGTGGTTGCCTTGTCCCACCACGGATGCGGTTCGCCGTCCACGCTCCAGTCATCGGGCGTGGTCGCCTTGTCCCAGATGAAACGCAACCAGCCGCGCGCGCGCTCGTTCAATACCGGCTGCCCGCTCATGCCGCCGGACCACCGGAATGCGCTTGCGGATCGACCGCGATGCGGTGGCGGTGGAAACGGCCGCCGGGTTCGGCGCCTTCCCCGACCTCCCAGAGCAGGGTCCTGGCCCGCGCGGCATGGGCTTCGGGCCAGTCCTGCGCCAGCGCGTCCACGGCCGGTTCGCGGGTGATCCGATCGGCGGCCTTGCCCTCGGGATCGGGCGCGGGATACCTGTTGGGCCAGGCCTGCGCACGAGGGCGACTGAACGGCAGCAGGCCCATCACGAGCTGGTAGAACCACAACACGTAGGAGGCCTGACCATCGCATTCGACGTCGCCGTTGCCGAAGCCATCGACAATCCGGTCAACCGTGCCCGGCGCCAGCAGCGTGATCGTGCCGATGGTGGCGGTACGAAAGCGCACCGTGGTGCGGGCGCTGGCCGTCGGGCCGGAATGTGAAGTGACGCGGCGGCCATTGATGACGTAGCTGCGCGCGACGCCATCGAGACTCTCGACGACAAACACGAAGTCACGACCGAGCTGGGCCCGCACGCGTGCGCTGAACCGGCTTGCGATGGCGAGCGCGGCACCAATCGCCCACAGTACGAGATGGAAAACGAGTTTCACCTGTTCTCCGCCAGGTTGATGTCCCGGGAGCAGTCTATCAGTTGCTGCAGGGAGCGGATTAACGGGGCGATGGCCCCGCGTCACCGCGCATCGCGCAGGGTCAAGTCCGCCTCGCTCCGGGACGATAACCCGGGCATGACCGCTGCGCACCCGCCCGGCCCGGGCATCCTTGCCGACCTCAGAACCGCCACCTGGCCGCTGCATCGCAGCCTCGAGGCGCGACTGGATCTCATGTCGCCGACCCTGGATACGAAGCGCTACGGCGCCGTGCTCGCCGGCATGCTGGCCTTCTACGGGCCGTGCGAAGCGGCCCTGTTCGCTGTGCCCGGTCTGGCGGATCTGGTGCCGGCGCTCGCGCGCCGACGCAAGACCCATTGGCTGGCGGCTGACCTTGCCGCGCTGGCCGGTGCCGGTTACGCGGTGGCCCGGGCCGACCACGGCGCCCTGCGCGCGCCGGCCATCGATGATCTGCCTGCGGCGCTGGGCTGCCTGTACGTATTCGAGGGCGCCACGCTGGGCGGGCGGATCATCTCCGCCCACCTGCAGGACTGCCTCGGGATCGGCCCGCACAACGGTGGCGCCTTTTTCCATGCCTACGGCGGCCGGGGAGGGCGGATGTGGCGCGGCATGCAGGCGGCGCTGCGGGCCGGCGCCACCGGGCCGGCCGCCGCCGCGGCGATGGTGGATTCCGCCTACGCGGTTTTCGCGTCCATGGATGCGTGGTTCGCTTCGCTGGCCGCCGGACCGGACTGCTCCGGCAGCCGCTTCACGCAAGCCACGCTGTTGCCGCGCTCGGTGTAGTTCAGTTCATCGAAGCCGAGCATCGCGGCCATGGCGATCCCGCGGCCATGGCTGTCGAAAGCGCGCTCCGGTGACATGGTGATGTAGCGGCGCCAGTCGAAGCCGGGGCCGCGATCGGTGACCACCACCCGGATGAGCCCGGGCAGGCGCTCGAATTCAACGTCTGCAAAGCGGTCCGCCTGCTCGGGCAGTGCCAGGCGACGGTTGATCTCCTCCTCCCAGATACCCTGGGCCAGCAGGGCGGACTTCTCGTTGTAGCTCACGCCGAGGTTGCCGTGCTCGATGGCGTTGAGCAGGATCTCGCGCAGGCCGATGGCGGCCGAGCCTGCGCTTTCCGCCGGGAACATGGCGCCGAGTACCGCGCTGACCTGGGTGACATCCTCCAGCGTGCGGATCCGCAGGCGCGCGTGGGTGAGGGTCGACAGGCCCGCCTGCAGTTCCTCCAGGCGGTCCTTGACGACGTCGTCCACGGAGGTGTCGGCCAGGGCCCGGCGCAGGATCGCCAGCAGGGTCTCCTGCTTGTAGGGCTTGGTGAGGTAGTAGAACACACCGGCGGCGATGCCTTCGGCCACCTGGTCCGGCGAGGCCGCGGCGGTCTGCATGATGACCGGTATCCGGGGGATGTCCTCGGCGCTGTTCATGACCTCCATGAAGCCCATGCCGTCCATGCCGGGCATCATGCGATCCAGCAGTATGGCGTCGCAGTGGTTGCCATCGCGCAGCCAGGCAAGGCCTTCCTCGGCCCCTTCCAGACAGGTCAGCTCCACGCCCTCGTCTTCGAGATAGGCCTCGATGAGCATGAGGTTGGCGTGGGCATCGTCGATGGCGAGAATATGTTTGGGCATGGTCAGATTCCTTGGTCACGTCCTTGATGAGCGGTCGGAAGGGCCGCCGCCGCGTAAGGCAATTGCAGTCGAAAGGTGGCGCCGCCGTCGTCGTTGTTGCGGGCGCTGATGCTGCCGCCGTGGGCATGCATGATAGCTCGGCAAATCGACAGACCGAGGCCGGTCCCCCCGGCGCCTGTCTTCGTGCGGCTGCTCTGCACGAACTTGTCGAACACCAGTTCCAGTTCATCTTCATCAATGCCCACGCCCTGGTCGGCAACTTCGATCCAGACCGCCGCGGCGCTCGCACTGTCCTGGTCCGGCTGGGACAGGCGCACGGACACGGTGGACTTGTCGGCACTGAACTTCACCGCGTTGGACAACAGGTTCATCAGCACCTGGCGCATGGCGTGCGGGTCGAACTGCTGTTCGGTCAGCAGGCGTTCGTCGCTGACCGTAATGGTGATTCCCTTGGCCTCGGCCTGTGGCTGCAACTCGACAATCGAGTCCCGCAGAACCCCGGCGAGATCGGCCGTGGTCAGCGACAGGTCAAGGCGCCCGGCTTCCAGCTTGGACAGGTCAAGCAGGTCGTTGATCAGGGTTAGCAGCCGATCGGAGCTGTTGTGAATGGTGGTGATGTACTCCAGGCTGCGGCCGGCATCGAGCCTGTCGGCACGGCGGATGAGCAGGTCGGACAAGCCGATGATGGAGTGCAGCGGCGAGCGCAGTTCGTGGCTGATGTTGGCGACAAATTCGGTTTTCAGTCCGTTGGCGCGTTCGGCCTCGCGGCGCATGGCGATGTTCTGGCGGGTCAGCAGTGCCTGGTTCAGCAACTGGCGCACGGTGGTCGCGAATTCCGCATGCCAGCTGGCCCAGGGCAGGGCCGTGCCGCGTACGACTTCCAGGAAGGTTTCGAAGGACCGCTGCGGTGTCGGCCCGCTCGGTGTCTCACGGGGCACGGCGTTATCGGGGTCACCACTCCAGCGGATACGGGCGCTGCGTTCCCGCCTCTGCCACACGAGCATGCCATTGGCATGGCGGTCGAGCGGCATGACAAGGACGCCGCCGATACCTGCCAGCGGCTCTCCAAGCCCGGGCAGACAGCGGTGCAGGGTATGTGTACTCCAGATTCGATTGCCACTGGCCTTTGCCTTTACTGCCTGGCACAGGGCCGCTGCCGCGTCGGTGCCCAGCAGGTTGCCGGTGGTGAGCGTCCCGCCGATGCGGCAGACGATATCGTCGGCGTCGAACAGGTCCCGCACGCGCTTCAGCACGCCGCGGGGCAGGCCGGCACTGCTCGCCTCGGTGCTTTGGATTTCGCCGGCAATCTCGTGCAGCCGCCGGAGCCGGCCGAGTATGGCCAGCTGCTCCTCGTGCGCTCGCAGGGTTTCGCGGCGGCTCAGGAACAGGTTGGCGAAATGCTGGCAGGTGAATAGCTCCTGCAGGCCCACGTTGCGCGGCTCGTGATGATGCATGATGAACAGGCCCAGCAGCCTGCCCTCGTGGACCACCGAGAAGGATGCGGATGCAGTCACACCCATGTTGCGCAGGTAGGTGAGATGGCTGGGCGCCATCGCCCGGCACGAGGACATGGTCAGGTCGAGCGGTACATCATCGGCAAGCGGTGCCGAGACTATCGGTACCGGTGACGCTTCGATGTCCGACAGCAGGCGGAACGGGTTGCGAATGTAGACCTCGCGAGCGCCTCGGGGTACGTCCGATGCCGGGAAATGGTGCTCCTTCAGGCTCGACCATAACGGCGCATGCGATTCGGCGGTCACGTAGCCGTGGCCGTCGGCCTCGAAGCGACAGTAGGCGGTTCGAGAGAACCCCGTGACCTCGCGCAGGGCCTGGCAGACAATCTGCGCCAAGTCTTCTTCCGGGGCGTCGGCGTTCAGCAGCTGCACCTCGAACTGCTGCACCTTGTGGAACGACACCCGTCGCGGTGGCGCGGGCGCGGGCAGGTCGAATTCGATGCACACGCCCCGGTGGCAGGGGTAGACCACGCCGTCGCTGTAACCGGCGTCACGGAACGCCAGCGAGCACACCACCCGCATCGTGCGGCTGTTCAGCATCGGCAGGATACCTTCCAGGGTAGCCGCGCTGTCGGCATCGATGAGCTCGGTGAACGACGTTCCGAACACCTGGTCCACCGGTACCCGGGTGATGCTCTCGAGGTTGGCGCTCGCCCGCTCGATGTTCAGTGCCGGCCCGGTGACATACACCAGCACCGCCCGTGGCTGCACGGCAGTGGCCATGTTCGGCCTGATGCGATCACAGACAGTGCCCGGCGCGGCGGCAGCGCTGGTTGCCGCCGGGCTGGTGTCAGGGGCCGCTGCAGGGCGTTGGAGGGTAGGACGCTGCATCGCCCCTGCAGCGGCCGGAAACGCCCGGACTTGAATGTGTCAGCGCCGGTGGACTGCCTTGCCGGTGTCGCGCACATGGCGGACAATGCCGCCGGCCGGCATGACAGGGAGGTCCGGTGGAGCGATACGAGGAAGGCCTGCGGGCCTGCACGCCAGTGGATCGGTTGCCGCCGCGGCTGCAGGCGAACATCCTCGCGCGTGCGCGCTGGCTGGACCTGCCACCGCAGGCGCTGATATTCCAGGCTGGCGACAGCGACGAGTTCGTGCATTTCCTGCTCTCTGGTGCAGCCGAATTTCTTGACCAGGGCCGCAGCCGGCGGACTCTCCTGGCTGACAGCCCGGCCGCGCGGGAAGCCATGGATGGTCCGGGGCGCAAGCGTGTGTCGGTCCGCGCGCTCGGCCACGCGGTGGTGGCGCAACTGCCGCGCCGCGCCCTCGAGACCCTCGTCGGGCAGGTCGACGCAGGCACATGGACGGCCATGCCGGAGGTCGAGGACCTTGGCGAGGGCAGGGACGGACACTGGATGGTGCGGCTGCTGGAATCGCCGCTGTTCGCCCGCCTGCCGGCCACCACCCTGCAGCAATTGCTCGATCGTCTGGAACCGCTGGACGTGCGGGCCGGCCAGGTGGTCATCGAGCAGGGTGATGCGGCCGACTACTACTATCTCGTCGATCGCGGCTCCTGCCGGGTATCGCGGCGGATCAACGGTTCGCAGGCGCAGGTTCACCTGGCCGATCTCGGCCCGGGTTCGCGCTTCGGTGAGGAGGCGCTAATCGCCGGCCGTCCACGCAACGCAAGCGTGGCGATGCGGACCGACGGGCGGCTGATGCGACTGGGAGCCGCGGATTTCCGCGATTTGCTGCTCGCGGCGACGGCACGTCGGGTCGGCCTTGACGAGGCCCTTGGCTGGGCGGCGGCCGGTGCGACCTGGCTGGACAGGCGGCTGGCGCAGGATGGCCCGCGGCTGGCCGCCGCGATGAGCATGCCGCTGCCGGTGTTGCGGTTGCGGGCCGGCCGCCTGTCTGCCGACAAAGGTTATATAGTCTGCAGCGACGACGAAGCCGATGGGGCCGTGGCAACGTTCCTGCTCATGGAACGCGCCATCGATGCCGTGCAGCTGGATATGAGCGTGGCCGAGTTGCTCCAGCGCCGGCCGGAACTCCAGGCCGAGCAGGAGGGCACCGCGCCTGCCGGCCAAGACGAGGAAACGAACATGGACAAGGACCAGCCTGCCAGGCCACCGGCGCAGAAGCCGGACAGCCCGGGCTCATTGCTGGATGACATGCTCCCCCTGGCCGGCGACCCCGCGGCCGGCCCGGAGGCGGAAGACCCGGCGGCGCCGACCGCGCCGCTGGCCGACACCTCCACCGGCCAGCAGCTTGCCAACCTCATTCGTGAGCTGTCCGCCCAGCATGCCTCCCTGGTGGCGGCGTCCCCCGGGCCTGCCGAGCCGGAGGCGGCGGCCGAACCTGTGCCCCCGCCTGCCACGCCAGCGCCTGCCGGCGGCGACACCGCGGCGGGCGACGGCCCACCGTCTGAAGACCTTGAGGCCGCTGTCAGCGCCGCCGTGGCAAGCGCGATGGCGGAGATGGAGGAGCGCCTCCTGCAGCGACTGGTCGCGGCACTGCGCCTGCACGACCAGCGTCGCGAGGGCGCCTACCGCGAGCGCATCGCGCGGATGCGCGAGCTGACCAACCAGGAAATCCGGCAACGGGAAAGCGCGCTCCGGCGCAAGCTGGAGGGGGAATACGCCGGGCGCGAGTCACAGCTGCGCGAGCATTACGAGAAGGTGATGGTGTTTGCCAACCGGGTGGCCGCGCAGCGCCAGCAGATGCGTGATGCGCGGCAGCAGCTGGAAGCGAAACTTGCTGCTGCCAATCGCCTCTATGCAGAGGTCGGTGAGATGCGCCAGCTCCTCACCGACAACATCCGCTCACTTGAAACCGACGCCGACGAGGAAATGCCCGAGTTCCCGGCCCGGCCCTGAATGCGGGCAACCGGCTCAGGCAGTGCCGGCGGCGCGGCGGTTGCGAACGCCGAGCAGGCCGGCCAGGGTCGAGGCAAGCAGCCACAGCGATGCCGGTAACGGCACGGCGTGCAGGGCGACGTTGTCCAGGTTGAGCGTGCGGAAGGCGCCACCCTCGAAGGCGAAGCGGATGCTGCTGGAGCCGGCGCAGCAGTTCTCGAAGCCCAGCCAGGCGATGGTGTACAGGCCGCGCGCCAGGTCGAAATCGGTTTCGATGACGTCCGGATGGCTCCAGCGGTTGTGCCACCAGATGTCGTTGCTGGTCACGAATTCCTCGACGATGCTGCCCGTGCCCCGGTCGAACAGCGCCACGCCGCCGCCGCGACCCCAGTCCGTACCCACCTGGAAGCGGTAGTTGCCGGCGTCGGCAATGGCCAGCGAGGCGGTCATCATGACGCCGTAGTCGCGCGTGATTCCGCCGGCCAGCTCGCGGGTGTTGATGCCCTCGAGGCTGGATACGGATGCTCGCGAGATCACGCTGGCCGCGTTGAAGGCGTCCAGCAGATCGGTGAAGCTGTCGGCGCCGCGCACCCGGTAGCTGCTGTCGCGGAACTCCACGTCGAGACTCACGGCGGCAGCCTGAGTGCCCGCCAGGGGCGCAAGCAGTAATGATGCGGTCAGGGCCAGGTGATGCAGTTTCATGCTCGTTCTCCGTCTTGCCGGGCCGGTACCCGGTCGATATCCATTGACGTGAAGCTTGATGCTTCGCGCCCCGGCTTACCGGTACCAGCGGCCGTGTTGACGGTTGTTGAACAAGTGGCGGCCTGAAGCGCGACGCGCATCACGCGGAAGCGCCACTGCTGTGACGCAGGTCTCGCGACAGGCCTGCGGGGGTTTGTGATCGCCGTCACGCCGGGGTGCGGGTGACCCCGGCGCGACGGGCGGATTTCCTCAGGGGATGAAGCGCTCGTTGGTGCCGACCGCGGCGCCGCCACCGGTTTTTGTCGCCCCGCCGATGACGAACACGGCCTGGCCGATGCGATCGGCGAGCAGACCGTGCCTGGGCGTGGGCATGTCGGCAACCGGCGCCCAGCTGTCGCCGGCCGGATCGTAGACCCAGGATTGCGGGAAGACGCGCTGTTCGGGTGTCCACTGCTCGCCGCCGAACACGTACAGGCGCCCGTCGAGCGCGGCCGCGGCGCAGCCGCCCTGGGCCCGGGGCATGGGGCTCAGCGTGCGCCAGCTGTCCGAGGCCGGGTCGTAGACCTCCAGCGTGGCCACGTTGACCTGCTGCTGCGTGCCGTCCGGCTGGGGCCGGTTCTCGCGGCCGCCCACGACGTAGATGCGCCCGTCGATGACGGCCGCGCCGGCGCTGTTGCGGGCCGTGGGTGCCGGGGCGGCCTGCGTCCACTGGCCGGTACCGGTATCGAGCACGTGGTGGGAGCGGGTGTCCAGGTGCGCGAAGAAATGCTCGGCCGCGGGCGTGGCACGCAGGCGGCCGCCAATCACGTGGATACGCGGGCCGATGACGGCGGCGATATGCTCGCCGCGCGCCTCCGGCAGCGGCGGGCCGATTCCCCAGCGTGCGCTCGGGATGTCATAGACCCAGGTATCCGGTTGCGCCCGCCAGGCCGGGAAGGGGCCGGTGAAGCCGCCGATGACATACACCTGCTCGCCCACCGCGGCCGGCGTGATGTGGTGCCGGGGTTCGGGCAAGGGCGGCAGGAGTTCCCAGCGATCGGCGCTGGCATCGTAGCGCTCGAAGGCGTCGGTGAAGGCCAGGCCGTCGGCAAGGATGCCGCCGGGCACGTACAGGAAACCCTCGTGGACGGTGGCATATACCTCCTGCCGCGGGGTGGGCATGGGGGCGCGTGCGCTCCAGTCGGCGCTGGCACCCGCGCCGACCGTCAGCAGGGCGGCCAGCAGCAGCGGCCGGCTGACGGAGCCACAAGAGGCCTTGTTCATCGCATGTTCTCCGGGTCGGGGATCGGGGCCGGCATGATAACGCGCCGGCCCTGGCGGATCGTGGTGGGGATTGCCGCGGCGGCCAGCCACCCGCCGCTCGCGACGCTCGGCCGGCGCTGCGCATGCCGACATGGCAGCACGACCGAGCGTCGCGCAATGGTCATCAGCGGCGTTTGCGCTCCGGCCGTTGCAGCACTCGCAAGCCCTCCAGCGCCTGCGTAGAGCCGGGCAGGCCGGGGGATCGGCATCATGAACGGCCGCGCGCCCTCAGGGCTCGCCCTGCGCCGGTGTGGTGCTGGCGTCGGGCCGGCCGTCGCCGTTGCCAGTGGGCGCTGCATCGGTCTCCAGGGACTGCTCGTCGAGATAGGGCAGCGGCGTCTCGCCGAACCAGTGATGGCGGACATTGCCGATGAGCCCCGCGAACGGGCGGATGACACCGCCCTTGATGGCGCCGTCGGCCGCTCGGTTGATGATCTCGGCGAAATTCGATTCGGCGTTTGTCGGTGTGCCACGCACCTGGAAGGCCGGGCCCTTCCAGTAACCGAAGCGGTTCTGCTCGGACTGGAGCAGGTTGAGGCTGTACAGGATGGCCGCGCCCTTGCCGGTCATGTCCAGGCGGGCATCGAGCTTCAGTGGGCTGTCGAGGATGTCGCGCCCGTCCGCGTAGTCGATGCCGCCGCTGGCCACGAGATTGATATTCGGGCTTTGCACCAGGGCCTCCTCGATGACGATGTCGCGGCTGTCGTCACGCAGGACGTGGATGTCGATGAGGTCATAGTCGATGACCTCTATGTACTTCACCAGCCGCGAGACCGCGCCGGCGCCAAAGCCGCCGGTGGGCATGTAGGACAAACCTTCGCCGACGATGCCGAGCACGTCCGAGGCGCCCGCCATCAGCACGCTGTCCGGCGGCAGCGGCCGGAACAGGCCCTCGCGACTGGTCATGCGCAGGTCGAAGAACAGCTCGTTGCGGAACTGCGCCATGTTCGGCGCATCGCCGCTGCCGCTGACGTCGACGCTGAACAGGCCCTCGGCGCGCGGCTTGTTGCCCGGCACCAGTTCGCTGAAGAAGCGGTTCAGATCGAAATCGCGCACCGAGCCGGCGAAATCGAGCGCGTAGGGGCTGGCCGTGTCCGGCAGGAAATCCAGGGTGCCGTTGAATTGCATGGGGCTGTCGTGGAAACGCGCGGCCAGTGAGCCCAGCGCGAGTTGCCGCGGCGTGATGATGATCTCCCCGCTCATCGCGTCGATGACCAGGTAATCGGTGTAGTACAGCGCATCGATGCGATAGCGCAGCCGCGCCTGCATGGGCAGTACGTCCCAGAACGCCGTGCTGTCGGCCGTGCTCGCCGGCCTGGCGGGGGCCGCGTCCGCGTCCGCGGTGGTGTCTTCGGCTTGCGCCTGCGGCGTGGCGCGCGTCGTGGCCTCGGGTGCGCTGATGGCCGCGACCGCCGCCAGCACATCATTGAGGTAGAAGTGCTCGCTGGTGAACTCCAGGGCCAGTTCGCCGCTGGCTTTTGCGCCGGGCGCGAAGCGGGCGGTCAGAAGGCCGTCGCTGGTGCCGGTGCGGCCTTCGCCGGTGACAGGCATGTCGAAGTGG
>CAYGQN010000079.1:0-13043 GCA_964351795.1 uncultured Gammaproteobacteria bacterium | reverse complement strand
GGTGCCACTGGCGCAGCATCAGCTCATCGAACAGGCGCGGGCCGCCAACAAGCCGGTCATTGTCGCCACGCAGATGCTGGAATCGATGATGGAAGCCTCGCGCCCGACCCGCGCCGAGGTCACGGACGTGGCTCATGCGGTCACAGCCGGCACCGATGCCGTCATGCTGTCCGGAGAAACAGCGGCCGGCGCGCATCCGGTGGCCGCGGTGCAGATCATGTCGCGCATCGCCAAGCAGACCGAAGCGTTCTTCTTCAACCGGCCGCAGACCGCCCACCCGGCACCGCACGCCGGCGTCGTCCACGGCACCACCTTCGGTGATGCCATCGCCGACGCCGCGGCGCAGATCACCCGCGATATCGGTGCCCGGGCCATCGTCATCATTTCCCACCAGGGGATGTCGGCGTCAACGCTCACTGCGGCCAGGCCAGCCGCGCCGGTCATCACCATTACCGCCGATCCGGCCGTGCAGCGGCGCATGAACCTGCTGTGGGGCGCCATTCCGGTGCGTTCGGAGGAAGTCGGTCACAGCAATCCGAATGGCGTGGCGCGCGAGGTGGCCACGGCGCTCGGTGTTGCCGAGCCTGGCCAGTACATCCTGCTGGTGCGGGGGTTCCACGCCGAATCGACGCTGAACACGCCGTCCATCACGCTGCTGTCGCTGTAGGGAATGCACGCTGCAGGCGCGCAAAAAAAACGGGGCTGCAGAGCAGCCCCCAAGCGCTGGTGACAGACAACTTTTCCGCCAGGCCCTCAAGCGACGGCGCTGGCAGGAATTCCGTGCGAGGGCCGGGCCTTCAACTCTCGCCGCGGGCGGCGAGCAACTGCCGACCCTTGCGGGTCAGGTAGCCATCCGGGCTGATCAACCCCGCCGCCCTCGCGGCTTCGAGCAATCGGGGCGACTGGTGCCGCGACAGGTACACGGCCCCGTCCCCGTAGCGCTGCGTCAGCAACTGTGCCAGTGCGCTGCGCGGCGGTCCTGCATCGCTCGAGACGGGATTTGCCAACCCATTACCTCCTCGAATTGGGGGAATACTGATGTCCCGCAAGAGTTAAGATAGTTATCTTAAATTTTTTGTCAAGTAACTGTCTTAACTTTATGAATTTATTGCATTACCTCAATCCGAGAGATGGGGGCGAGCAAGATACTCGCGGGACTGCATCTCCTGCAGGCGGCTGACGGTGCGGCCAAACGGCGCGGTGAGCCGCCGGCCGGCGTACAACTCCGACGGCGCGGCGGCCGCCGAGACGATGAGCTTGACGTTGCGATCGTAGAATTCGTCCACGAGGTGGATGAAGCGGCGCGCGCGATCGTCATCGACGGTTTCCAGCACCGGTACGTCGCTGAGCAGCACCGTCTGGAAGCAGCGGCCGATCTCGATGTAGTCGGTGACGCTGCGCGGCCCGCCGCAAAGGGCATCGAAATCAAACCACACCACGCCGTCGGCCAGCCGGCGGGCCGGGATGTCGCGGCCCTCCACACCCACGGCGGTATTGCTGGTGCCCGGTTCCGGCGCCAGCGCCTGGAAGGCGCGTTCCAGCGCGGTTTCGGCATCGGCATCCAGCGGCCAGTGGTAGATCTCGGCCTGCTCCAGGGCTCGCAGGCGGTAGTCCACACCGCCGTCGACATTGAGCACCGCGGTGTGGCGCTTGAGCAGGTCGATGGCGGGCAGGAAACGCTCGCGTTGCAACCCGTCCCAGTACAGGCGATCCGGCGCCTCGTTGGAAGTCGCCACCAGCGTGACACCGCGTTCGAACAACACCTGCAGCAGGCCGCCGAGCAGCATGGCGTCGGTGATGTCGCCCACATGGAACTCGTCCAGGCACAGCACGCGGACTTCGGCGGCCAGGTCATCCCCCACGCGCTGCAGCGGATCGGCAGTGTCCTTCAGTGCCCGCAGGCGCGCATGGATGCCACGCATGAAGCGGTGGAAGTGCACCCGCTGGCGCTCGGCGAACGGCAGGCTGTCGTAGAACGCGTCCACCAGCCAGGTCTTGCCGCGGCCGACCCCGCCCCACAGGTACAGGCCCGGCACCAGCGGCCGCGGCGGCGGGCGGAACAGTGCCCCCAGGCGGGCCATCAGCGATGGTGCGGGTTGCTCGGCGAGCGCGTGCCAGAGCCTGTCCAGGTGCTCGATGGCCTCGGCCTGGGCCGCATCGGGGCTGAAGCCCTCGCGGGCGAGCTCGCGCTGGTAACGCTGCTTCGGTGTCATCGGCCTGCTGCCCCTGCTGCTATCATCCGGCCACGCCCAAAGTGGGCGGCAATCTTAGAACCGGCGCGCCGATTATGCGAGCCTGCGCGGGCGCCAGCCCTGGCCCGGGAAGGTCCCGCACCGCGCGTCATTCGGACCAGGCACCCATGGCACAACTGAAGCAGGTACAGCTCGCCTTCAGCCCGGTGGAAGACCGCCTGCTGCTGCGGATCAACACCAGCGCCGGCGAACAGTTCCGGTTCTGGCTGACCCGGCGCTTCACGCGGCTGCTGTGGCCGGTGCTGATGCAGGCAGCCGGCCAGGATCCGCAGGTCAGTGCCCAGGCCTCCCCGGGGGCGCGCGAGGCGGTGCTGTCCTTCCGGCACGAGCAGGCCGTCAGCGGCGCCAATTTCACCGAGCCGTTTCACGAAGACGAAGCGCCACAGATGCCGCTGGGGGAAAGCCCGGTGCTGCTGAGCCGCATCCAGTTGCGACCAGGGCAGTCGGGCACCAGCGTGCTGTGCCTGCACCCCGAACACGACCAGGGGGTGGAAATCGCCATGACGCCCGAACTGCTGCATTCCCTTACCCGGCTGCTGGCACAGACCGTGACCCGCGCCGGCTGGGACATGAACCTGGCCCTGCCGGCGAATGGCCAGGCCAGCGGCGAACAGCGGCTCAACTGATGCGCCGGGCCGGCCGGCGGGCATGAAGCTGCGCTGGAAGCTGCTGGCACTGCTGTGGCTGCTGACCCTGCTGCCGCTGGCCGTGGTGAGCTGGCTGGACTACCGGCGGCTGGGGGCTCTGGCGCAGACAATCAGCCAGCGCGATCATGCCGCGGCCATCCGCACGGCCAACGAGCACCTTCACAACATGGCCGCCAGCCAGGCCACCCGGCTCGCCAATGGCCAGGCAATGGTGGAGCTGCTGGTCCGCCATTTCGGCGCGGCTGCCGAAATGGCGCTGCGAGGACCGGTGCCGGCCGCGCCACCGGCGGTGAGCTTCGCGGAGGAATTCACCGACAGCACCCGTCGGCCGGGCGATATCGTCGTCAGCGAGCGCTACTTCACCCTGGCCGCGGACGGCACGCGCGAGCCGCTACCGGTGTCCTTCGAAAGCGCCGCCTTCCGCACGGTCCCCGGCGATGCGGCGGTAACGGTCTACGATGACATCGCGCGGCTCGCGCCGTTGCAGGCGCTCGCCCGCGAGTTGTACCGGGACTACGGCAACTGGCTGCACTGGCTGACAGTGGTGCTGGACAACGGCCTGCATCTCGCCTATCCCGGCCATGGCGGCTACCCGGAGGGTTTCGACCCGCGCAGCCGGGCGTGGTACCGGGCGCAGATCCGAGAGCCCGGCCTGCAGTGGTCACGGCCCTACATCGATGCCTCCACCCGCCAGGTGATGTGGACGGTGAGCGTGCCATTGCTCGACGCCGGGGCCAGCGGCTGGGCGCCGCCGGCCTCGACATACCTGTCACCGATGCGCTCGGTACCGGCCGGCTGCCCGCCAGCTGGCGTGAGCACGCCCGCTTGTTCCTGGTACGTCCCGACCACGAGGGGCAGCGGCTGGCTGTCGCGGCGAAGCACAGCTACGCCGAGGGCGGCGCCGGCTGGAACACCGTGCTGG
Source organism: uncultured Gammaproteobacteria bacterium (assembly GCA_964351795.1). Taxonomy (GTDB): domain Bacteria; phylum Pseudomonadota; class Gammaproteobacteria; order JADZEE01; family JADZEE01; genus CAYGQN01. The sequence goes on along the minus strand of CAYGQN010000079.1, from coordinate 9,222 downwards.
CCGCTGACGAGCTGCAGGCCGACGACGCCAGTGCCTGGGCGGCGATGCAGCGCCTGCTCGCCGCCGGCGAGGGTGGCCTGGCCGAGCTCGCCTTCCGCGGTGAACCGGCACTGTGGTCGTTCCGTGAACTGGTCCGCGACGAGCTGGTCATGGTGCTGATCCTGCCGACCGCCGTGGTGACCGGCGCGGCCGATGCGAACCTCGCCTTCGCCGACGTTCAACTGAAGGGGCACCTGGCAGCCGCTGCGGCAGCCCTGGCCGGGGTCAGCGTGCTGGCCATCCTGGCGGCCTGGTTCAGTGCCACCCGGGTGACCCGTCCCATCGCTGAACTCGAGCGCGCCGCCGCTGCCGTGGCTGCCGGCAACCTGCTGGCGCGCGCCGAGGTGAGTACCGGTGACGAGCTGCAGACGCTGGCCGGGCGCTTCAATGCCATGGTGCCGAGGCTGCAGGAGCACCTGCGCATGAAGGAATCGCTGAACCTTGCCCGCGAGGTGCAGCAGAACCTGCTGCCCGGGAGCGCACCGCAGGTGGCCGGCCTGGACATGGCCGGCCGCAGCCGTTACTGCGACGAAACCGGTGGCGACTACTACGATTTCTTCCCTGTCGGCCCGGCTACGGCGCGCCACGTCAGCCTGGCGCTGGGCGACGTGAGCGGACACGGCATTCCCGCCGCGCTGCTCATGACGGCCATTCGCGCGCTGCTGCGCTCGAACGCCGATGCCGGCGCCGACCCGGCCACCACGGCCCGGCTAATCAACCGGTTCCTGGCGCGCGACGTGCTGGGCGGGCGCTTCATGACCCTGTTCCACGCCGTGGTCGATGCCGCTGCCGGCACGCTGCTGTGGACCAATGCCGGGCATGCACCGGGCCTGCTGTACCGTGCCGCAACGGGCCGCTTCGACCTGCTCGGCGGCGAGGACATCCCGCTCGGCGTGGACGGCGACTGGGCCTACCGGCAAACCCTGACCACGGGCCTCGCCGACGGCGATGTGCTCGTGCTGGCCACCGACGGACTCTGGGAGGCGCGCGCGCCCGCTGGCGAGGTCTTTGGCGAGCCGCGCCTGCGCGCCCTCATCGCCGCCAGCCACGCCGACCCCGCAGAGCGGCTCTGCGAGGCCATCATGGCCAGCGTGCAGGCCTTCCTCGGCGGCAGTGCCCAGGCGGACGACATCACTGTCGCCGTGCTGCGGTTCAGCGCCTGAGATGCTGTGGCTGCTGCTCGGTGCCGGCCTGGTCGGTGCGATTCTCGCCCCGCAGCTGTGGGCGCAGCATGTCCTGCGTCGCTACGGCGAGCCGCGCACCGATCTTCCCGGCACCGGCGGCGAACTCGCCCGCCATCTCATCGGCCGGCTCGACCTCGACGGGGTGGAGCTGGTGCGCAGCGACCGCGGCGATCACTACGACCCGCTGGCCCGGCGCGTGGGGCTCAGCAGCGACGTCTTCGATGGCCGCTCCCTGACCGCCGTGGTGGTGGCGGCACACGAGGTGGGCCATGCCCTGCAGCACCGCCTTGCCTATCGTCCGCTGCTGTTGCGCACGCGGCTGGCCCGCATTGCCGCCTGGGCCGAGAAGTTCGGTGCGCTGGTGCTGGTGAGCATCCCGGTGTTCTCGATGGTCACCCGCATGCCGGCCGTAGGCGCCATCCAGTTGCTGGCGGGCCTGGCGATCCTGGTCTTACCGGTGGTGCTGCATCTTGTTACGCTGCCAGTGGAGTTCGACGCGAGCTTCCGCCGTGCGCTGCCACTGCTGGCCAGCGGTTACCTGGAGGCAAGGGACCTGCCAGCGGCGCGGCGGATCCTGCGGGCCTGTGCGCTGACCTACGTGGCGGCGTCGCTGGCCACGCTGCTGAACTTCTGGCGCTGGATACGCATCCTGCGACGATGAGGAGAGCCCGAATGAAGGACCATCCACAGCGCTTCAACATCGCCAACGAAACCCATGCGCGCCCGCACATGCCACTGGCCGCGCCCCTGGAGGCCAGCCATTACGCCTTCATGACGCCCGAGGGCGAGTATGAACGCGATCGCGAGCACCTGCTGCTGCTGTGCGAGCGCTACGGCCTCGACCACCCGGCGCCCGGGGCCAGCCAGGTGGCCCTGAACGTCGAAGGCATGCGCCTGCGCTGGGAACGGCATACCGAGTTCACCAGCTACACGCTCATCAGCGAGCGCGAGTTCGACGAGCCCTTCGCCAACGCCCTGGTGGCGCGCCTGCCGGCCGAGTGGTGGGACGGCATCCCCGGCGAGTTGCTGGTGGCAGCGCACCTGGCACTCACGCCCGTCGGCAGCGCACCACCGGATGCCCCGCTGCTGGACCGCCTGTTCGCCATCGATACCCTCTGCGCCAGCAGCGTCTACCAGGGCAGCGGCACGGTCTGGTCGGATCTGCGCCTGCATGGCGATGGCGCCAGCCGCTGGCTGGTGCAGGACGAGGGCCTGTCCGGCGGCCAGACCGGCCGGCTGGTGCAGCGACTGCTGGAACTGGAAACCTATCGCTCGCTAGCCCTGCTGTCGCTGCCGCTGGCAAGGCAGGTGGGCCCGCAGGTACGCGCCATCGATCTGCGCCTGGAGGGCCTGACTGCCGGCCTCGGCACCGCCAACGCCCTGGACGAGCAGAAACGCCTGCTGGCCGAACTCACCGACATGTGGGCCGAGCTGGAACGCCTGACCGCACTGACGGCCTACCGCTTCAGCGCCACTGCCGCCTACGAGGCCCTGGTGCGCTCGCGCAGCGCGCTGCTTGCCGAGCAGGCCTCGCCGGAGCAGCAGAGCATCAACAGCTTCATGATGCGCCGCTTCGAGCCGGCCATCCGCACCTGCACCTCGCTGGCGGAGCGCCAGGAGGCGCTGTCCACGCGCCTGACCCGCACCGCCAATCTCCTGCGGACCCGGGTCGACGTAGTGGTGGAAGAGCAGAACTCGGAGTTGCTGGCATCCATGAACCGGCGGACCCGCCTGCAATTGCGCCTGCAGGAGACGGTGGAGGGGCTGTCGGTGGCGGCCATCACCTACTACGCGGTCGGCCTGGTTGGCTACATCGGCAAGGCCATGCTGCAGGCCGGGCTGGCGGTGGACGTGGCCATGCTGCAGGGGATCAGCGTACCGCTGCTGGCAGGGGGCGTCTGGCTGTTCGTGCGCCGCGTCAGGCGCGGCCTGGACGAGCCGGGCTGAAGGGCCGGGCTCAGAACAAATCCAGCTGGCGCTCGCCGGGCGGCGTGAAGCGCGTGCTGTCCAGCGCCGGCAGGCGCCCGGCCAGGCCCAGCCGCCGGCAGGCGTGCTCGAAACGCTGCGCCAGCAGCCGGGCATCCTCCCCCTCGCCCCGCATGCGGGTGCCGAAAGCGCCCTGGTAATCCTGGCCGCCACGCATCGCGCGCAGCCGTGAGCGCACGTGCCCGGCACGCAGCGGCACCTCGCTGTCGAGCCAGTCGCTGAACATCTCGCGCAGCTCCAGCGGCAGGCGCAGCAGCACGTAGCCGGCCGCGCTGGCGCCGGCCGCGGCGGCAGCCGCGAGGATCCGCTCGGGCTCATGGTCCGTCAGGGCCGGAATGACGGGTGCGACCAGCACACCCACCGGGATGCCGGCGCGCGCCAGGCGCTCGATGGTCTGCAGGCGACGCTCGGGGCTGGCCGCCCGCGGTTCCATAGCCCGCGCCAGCCGGCGATCCAGCGTCGTCACCGAGACGTGCACCCGCGCCAGGTTCTGCGCCGCGGCCGCGGCCAGCAGGTCGATGTCACGCTCGACCAGCGCCGACTTCGTGATCACCAGCAGCGGATGCCGGCATCGCAGCAGCAGCTCGATGAGCGAGCGCGTGATGCCGAGTTCACGCTCCACCGGCTGGTAGGCGTCGGTGTTGGCACCGAGGGCAATCGGCCCGGCACGATAAGCCGGTGCGGCCAGCTCGCGCTGCAGGCATTCCAGCGCGTTGACCTTCGCCGTGAGCCGGGACTCGAAATCCAGCCCCGGCGAGAGATCGATGAAGGCGTGCGTCGGCCGTGCGTAGCAGTACACGCAGCCGTGCTCGCAGCCGCGGTAGGGATTGATGGACTGCGTGAAGGGAACGTCCGGGGAGTCGTTGCGGGAGATGATCCGCCGCGCCCGTTCCTCGGTCACGATGGTATCGATGCGCTCGGGGACGGGGTCGTCGTCCTGCCAGCCATCGTCGAAGCGCACCTGGCTCAGCCTGGCGAAACGCGGCGCCGGCGAATGCGTCGCGCCGCGGCCGCGTGGCCGATCGCGCGGGACGTCAGCCACGGCCAGCGGCCCGCGCGCGTGACCCCGGCCGGCCCGAGGGTGTAACGTGGTGCACTGACCATGCCTGTCCGGAACCCGTGATCAGCCTGTCGCCCGGCGATATCGCCCTTCTCATCGCGGCGCTGGGCGCGGTGGTGGTCGTCATCGTGCTCATGCGTGTGCTCTCCATCCGGGATGCGATCCTACGCCTGGACGCGCGGATCGCCGACCAGACCCATCAACTCGAACGACTTGAGGATGCCGGCGCGGACTCGCGCGCCCAGGCCGAGCGCCGCGTGGCCGCGCTGCGCGAGAGCCTGGCCGAGCGCATGGCCCTGTTGCGCCAGGGCACCAGCGAGCAGCTGGCCGACACCCGCGCCGCCATCGTGCGGGGCGCGGCCGAGCAGCGGGCCGAGGCCGACCAGCGCCAGCTGGAGGCCCTGCGCACGCTGCAGGAAGGCCTGAACGGCGGCATCTCGCTGCTGCGCCAGCAACTGGCCGACTCCCTTGGCCGGCATGCCGAGGACGTCGGCAAGCGCCTCGGCGAAGTCAGTCGTGCCACCGACGAGCGGCTGCAGCAAATCAGCGGCCAGGTGGACCGGCGCCTGAACGAGGGCTTCGAGCGCACCACCAGCACCTTCGCCGATATCCTCAAGCGACTCGCCCTGATCGACGAGGCCCAGAAGCGCATCACCGAGTTGTCGGGCAACATCGTCACGCTGCAGGACATTCTCACCGACAAGCGCTCGCGCGGGGCCTTCGGGGAAGTACAGCTGGAGGCGCTGGTGACCAACGTGATGCCGCCCGGCAGCTTCGCTTTCCAGCAGACCCTGCCGAACGGGCGCATCGCCGACTGCCTGCTGCTGCTGCCCGAGCCCACCGGACACATCGCCGTGGACGCGAAGTTTCCGCTGGAGTCCTTCCGTCGCATGACCGACACCGAGGCCGCGGCCGGCGACCGCCAGGTCGCGGCGAGAAGCTTCAAGCAGGACATCCGCAAGCACATCCGCGACATTGCCGAACGTTACATCCTGCCCGGCACCACCGGGACCGGGGCGGTCATGTTCGTCCCGGCCGAAGCCGTGTTCGCCGAGATCCAGGCGCATCATCCCGACCTGGTCGAGGAGGCGCACCGCGCCCATGTCTGGCTGACCTCCCCGACCACCCTGTGGGCCGTGCTGAACACGGCCCGCTCGGTGCTTCGCGACGCCGCCACCAGCGAGCAGGTCGATGCGATCCAGGAGCACCTGCGGGTGCTGGCACGGGATTTCGAACGCTTCCGGGAACGAATGGACCGTCTTTCCCGTCATATCGACCAGGCCAGCGAGGATGCGCGGGCCGTGAACACCTCGGCGCGCAAGATCGCCACCCGCTTCGAACGCATCGAGCGGGTGGAACTGGACCATGACGGCGGCAGCCTTCAGGAATTGGAAAAAAATGACGATGATCCATAGAATTACGCATGCCATCGCGGCACTGACGAGGCCATGAAAACAGCGTGACAACCAGCCAACACCAGCAGGATGCCCAGGTGCCAACCGCAGCCACGCCCGATGCCTGAACTCAAAGCCCTCATTTTCGATGTCGACGGAACCATCGCCGACACCGAGGAAACGCACCGCCTCGCTTTCAACCTGACCTTCGCCGAGTACGGCCTGGAGTGGGAATGGACACCGCGCCTGTACGAGGAACTGCTGCGTATCTCCGGCGGACGCGAGCGCATGCATGCCTACGCCGAGAGCCTCGGCGAGGCCTTCGCCTGGCCGGGCAATCCGTCCGATTTCTTCCGCGAGATGCACCGCGTGAAGACGGCCCATTACGCGCGAGCGCTGCTGGAGGGCAACATCGGCCTGCGCCCGGGCGTGCGGCGACTGCTGGCCGAGGCCCGCACCGCCGGCCTGCACCTGGCCATTGCCACCAGCACCCGCCGCAGCAATGTCGACACCCTGCTCGACAACAACTTCGAGAAGGGCTGGGAAACCTGGTTCGACGGCATCGTCACCTGCGACGAGGTCGATGCGAAGAAGCCGGCCCCGGATGTCTACCGCGCCGCGGTGGCGTCGCTGGGCATCCCGGCCCGCAACGCGATTGCCTTCGAGGACACGCGCAACGGCAACCTGGCCGCCCTCGGCGCCGGGCTGCGCACGGTGATCACCACCAACTACTTCACCCGCAATGACAACTTCGACGGTGCTTCGCTGGTGCTGGACCATCTCGGCGAGCCGGATCAGCCATTCCGGCCTCGCGCCGGAGATGCCGACGAGGCGACCTTCGTGGATGTCCCGCTGCTGCGCCGCATAGCCGCCAGCGACACGGTCGGCAAGCTGGCCCGCAACGCCGCCTGAGCCGGGCGGCGACGGGGCCGGAGTACCCCGTTCCTGCTAGAATCCGGCGCTCTTCTCCGCCCGTCCGGCCAGGTCATGACGCTTACCGAACTGCGTTACATCACGGCTGTCGCGAAGCATCGCCATTTCGGCCGTGCCGCGGAAGCCTGTTTCGTCAGCCAGCCGACGCTGAGCGTCGCGGTCAAGAAACTGGAGCAGGAACTCGGAGTGATCCTCTTCGAGCGCAACCGCGGCGACGTGCTGATCACCCCGCTCGGCGAGCGCATCGTCGACCAGGCCCGGCAGACGCTCGCGGCCGCCGAGCAGATCCGCGCCATCGCCAGCGCCGGCCAGAACCAGCTCGATACGCCCCTGAACCTTGGCGCCATCTACACCATCGGCCCCTACCTGGTGCCGCGCCTGCTGCCCGGCCTGCACGCCGAAGCACCGCACATGCAGTTGTTCATCCGCGAGGGTTACACCAGCGATCTGCTGGCAGCCCTGCATGATGGCGAACTCGACGTGGTGCTGCTGTCGCCACCGGTGGATACCACCGGCCTGGCCATGGAGGTGCTCTACAGCGAGCCCTTTGTCGTGGCCATGCCCGCGGCCCACCCGTGGACGGCCCGCAAGCGCATCCGCGCCGGGGATCTCGCCGAGGAGACCCTGTTGCTGCTTGGCGCCGGCAACTGTTTCCGCGACCAGGTCCTGAACGTGTGTCCGGCCTGCCGCGGCGGCGATTCCCTCGACAACGAACTGCAGCGCACCCTGGAGGGCGGTTCGCTGGAGACCATCCGCCAGATGGTGGCCTCCGGCGCCGGCATCACCGTGCTGCCCGGCACCTCGGTGAGCGGCGCCACCGACATGGACGGCATGCTGGCGCTGCGCCCGTTCGACAACCCCGTGCCCAGTCGCGACGTGGCGATGGTGTGGCGTGCCGGCTACCCACGCACCGAAGCCATTGCCGCGGTGCGCCGGGCCATCGCCAAGGCCGGCATCGACGGCGTGACCCCGCACCCGCCGTCGGCTACTTGATCACCATGAAAGCCACGCCGTTGCCGCGGCGGACCTGCAACAGCAACGGCCCCTCGGTGGCGGTGACGATGTCCAGGAACGGCTGCAGGGCGGCGATCGGCTGCTTGTTCACCGAGGTGATCACATCCCCCTCGCGCAGCCCGGCCCGCCATGCCGGGCTGCCACGCTCGAGTTCGTAGACCATCACCCCACGGACCCGGCCGTGCAGCGGATGGCGCGGATCGATGGCGCCGAAGGTGGCGCCGGCCAGCAGCGGATTGTTAGGCCCGTCCGCCGCCGTGCTTTCTGCCGGCTCGCGCGCCGCCACGGTTGCGCGCAGCGTGCGCTCCCGACCCGAACGCATCACTTTCAGCCGCACCGCGTCCCCGACCTGCAGCAGGCCCAGCGCGTTGCGCGCCGCGGTGGCATTGGTGACCGCGCGGCCGTTGATGCCGGTAATCACGTCACCGGGCTTCAGCCCGGCTTTCTCCGCCGGCGAGCCCGCGACCACGTCAACGACCACCGCACCCTGTTCGCCCTCCACCCCGAAGGCCGCTGCAAGGTCCGGGTCGAGATCCTGCGTCGACACCCCGATGTAGCCCCGGCGCACCTCGCCGAAATCGGCCAGCTGCCCCACGATGCGGCTGGTCATGTTGGCCGGAATGGCGAAGCCGATGCCGATGTTGCCGCCCGAGCGGGAGAAGATGGCCGTGTTGATGCCCACCAGCTCCCCGCGCAGGTTGATGAGCGCGCCGCCGGAATTGCCAGGGTTGATGGAGGCATCGGTCTGGATGTAGTCCTCGTAGCCACCGATGCCAAGGCCATGGCGCGCCAGGGCGCTGACAATGCCGCTGGTGACACTGTGTTCGAGGCCGAAGGGGTTGCCGATGGCAATGACAAAATCCCCCACGCGCAGCTTGTCCGAGTCCGCCAGCGGGATCGCCACCAGCCGCTCGGCGGGAATGCGCACCAGCGCCACATCGGTATCCGGGTCGGCACCGAGCATCTCAGCCTCGAAGGTCCGGCCATCCTGGAGCTTGACGGTGATCTGATCGGCCTCGGCAATCACGTGATTGTTCGTGACCACGAGGCCGCGCTCGGCATCGATGATGACGCCCGAGCCGAGGCTTTGCCGCTTGCGCTCGCGCGGCTGGTCGGGAACGCGGAAGAAGCGGCGGAAGAACGGGTCGTCGAACAGCGGATTGCGACGCAGCTGCACTGTGCTCTCGGTGGAGATGTTGACCACCGCGCCGGAGACCCGCTCGATGATCGGCGCCAGTGTCGGCAGGCCCTGGCCGTCGACCGCCAGGGGCAGGGCCGCCCGTGGCGCGAGGGCGGGCAGCGCGAGCAGCAAAACCATGACAGCGATGGCCGGGCGTACAGGCATGCGGGTCTCCAGGGTTCGGGGCATCGGGGTAAACCGGTTCGTGGTGCTCGGGCTCGGGATGGGGACGCGACGGCCGGGCTTCAAGCCCCGGGCCGCTACAGCCAGTAGGCCAGCCGGGTCATCAACGCGCCCTGCAGCGCCATGGCCCGGCGCACCGGCCCGGGCAGCTGCGCGCCGCCGGCCCGGGCAGCCGCCCGGCCGTGGCGGCGCTCGTCGTCCTGCATCTGCGCCCCGATGGCCCGGGAGCCGGTGTCGCCGTCGGGCAGG
>CAYGQN010000078.1:0-13065 GCA_964351795.1 uncultured Gammaproteobacteria bacterium | reverse complement strand
CTGGCCGGCAGCCGCGAGGTCAGGGTGAGCCTGATCCTCGGCGACGGCGAGCCGCCGATGAACAACATGCCGGCCCGCGTGCGTTACCGGGCCGTTGATGATGAGGGCGTGCTGTACGGGCTGGAATTCGCCGACGCGAGCCACCGCCGGCGCCTGCTGGCCATCGCCGCGCTGTCGTCACACCCGAATCGCAGCGACATGCAATGAGCCCCTGGCGCCGGCTGGCGCCAGGGCGGGTCGTCAGCGTACGACCGTGACCGGGCAGGGAGCGTGGTGAAGGATCTGCCCGCTGACGCTGCCAAGCACGAGCTCGGTGAAGGCCGAACGGCCACGTGAACCCACCACGATGAGGTCGGCCTGCATCTTCTCGGCGGTCCGGCATACGGTTTCGGCCGGATGCCCCCAGACAACCTCCTCGCTCACCTGGCCATCGACATTGCCAAGGGCTTCGCGGGCTGCCGCGAAAGCCGGGTCGGCCACGTTCTTGCGCAGGTTCTCGCCGATCTCGCCCTCGATGAGATGGGTGTAATCATCCGAAGAAATCCACGCGGCCTCACCGGGCCCGCTGATGACGTAGACATCCGGGTCGTGAACCAGCAACAGGTGGACCGCCGCCCCCGTGGCCTTGGCCAGGGTCCCGGCGAAGGCCGAGGCGCGCTTGGCACCGTCCGAGCCATCGATGGCCACGATGATTTTTTCGATCGAGTCGCTCATTGCTGATCTCCCTCACCACTCAACGGGTTCGATGGTGAATGGAAACCGATCCGGGCGCGGCCGGTATTGAGCTGGATCAGCAGGTGGCCATTCTCGCGCCCGCGGTGCCGGGGCCGGCCAGGAATGACAAGGGACGCGCGGCGCGCAGCCGCGCGGCCCCCTCAGGCCGCGTTGTCGAGGCCGGTTTTGACGGCGTCTCCGCCGTTGTCGGCGATACGCCCACTGTCGGTCACCAGCGACAGGATGCGCTGGGGGCGCAGGCTCGGCTGGGTGTTGGCGCCGGGATGGCTGTTGAACCAGGCATGGACGAGAAAAGGGGCCAGTTCCGCCAGCCGCGCTGCTGCGAAGCAGGCCACGGAAATACCCAGCGCGCTGCCGAATCCCTGCAGGAACAGGGGCGTGAGGAAGGAATCGACGAACCACAGACCGCCGGCGAGCAGACCGGCGGCGCTCGTCAGTGCGCCGAGGGCAATCCAGTCCAGTAGTGCTGCAAACCGCTGTTTCATTCTTGATTCTCTCTTTGGCTCGGGACTTCTGCGGAAAGCAGGAGCAAGCCATGTGCCGGGGAGGGAAGCCTACGCTTCGGGCATGGGGCTATCTGTGAATCCGTTCACGATCACCCCCCGGTTACCGGTACCAGTTAACAGGACGTAACGTTTACCGGGGTTTTGTTACGGCAATGCTGCGACCACCGTTACCCCGAGAGCGCGATTGTGTCGGCCGCGGGCGACAGGGATCCTGATTCCGGGCAGAAATCAGGCGACAGTGATCGCAAGCGTGTCGCTGTCGCCGCGATTGTCACGCCAGCTGAGCATGATGCGGTCCCCGCTGCGGGCACCGCGCAGAGCCAGGCGCAGCGAGGGATTCCTGGCAACGCCGGTACCCCAGGCCCCGGTAACGACGGGGGTGTCGTTGCGGCGTACCTCCAGCCATTCGATATACCTGGAGGGCACGGTGCGGCCGCTGTCATCCAGGCGCCGGCCGGTTTCCATCGGATGGCGGATGAGGGCAACCAGCTGTAACAGGCCGTCCTCGCCCAGGCGAGCCCGCATGCGGATGCTGGCGCCGCCGTGGTCGCTCATTCAGGCACAGCCGCCGTGAATGACCCGGATGCTGCGGCGGGCGCCGAACAGGCCAGCGCCGGTTTCGACCACGGCCAGGACCTCACCGCTGCTCGCCAGCTTGATGCGCGTGGCAATGTCCGGCAGCACGTCCGGATGCAGGCTGAAGCGGGCGATGATCGGCACCGGGTTCACGCCACACAGGAGCGTGATACCGGTGACACCGGTCAACTCGCAACGCACGGCCATGGGCACGATAGCGCCATCCTCGGCGATGGCCGGCAGCTCGAACTGCACCGCGTCGCTGTCGAGCACCGGCCGCCCTCCGTACAGGGCCGCGACCGTGCGCGCCAGCCGTTCCGCGGCGTCGAATCCGGGCGTTGCCGTGGTACCCATGCCGGATGCCGGCGCCCTGGCGGCAAGACCGGTTGCCAGGGCAGCGAGCAGTCGGCGGCGGGTCGCGGCTGGCGTCATGGTGGCGGCGCGGCAGGCTCAGCGCTGGAAGGAGCGGTCGCGACGGCGCATCCGGCCATCGAAATCCGGGTCCCGGTTGGCTGACTTGATCTCCTCCAGCCGGGCACTGATCCGCTCGCGCAGGTAGTAATCGATGCCGGGCTCACGCTGGGCAATCTGCAGCTGCTGCATGGCCATGTTGACCTCGCCGAGGCTGTAGTAGTACTCCGCCAGTGCCAGGTAGGATTCCACCGGCGCACCGGACAGGCGCTCGGCCTCGGCCAGCAGCTTGTAGTAGCGCTGATCAGGGTCGTGGCCATAGGCATAGTCGTACAGCAGGTCGCGGGCCTGCCGGGGCTCGCCGGCGTCGATCAGCGCCTTCACGTAGCCGAGCACGGCCGGCTTGTAGCCGGGAAACAGCTTCGCCACCTGCTCGAAACGGTCCATGCCGCCGATGATATTGCCGGCCCGCATCTCCACCTCCGCCCGGGCCAGCAGGAAAGCCGCCTCCTCGGGCTGCTCGGTCAGCAGCCGGTCCAGTTGCACCCGTGCCTTGTCGTAGTCGGCGTTGCGCGTCAGGGCCAGGGCATACCCGTATCGCGCCACCTCCAGCGACTGGTAGTTGCCGTTCTGCAGGTCGGCCTCCATCTGCTCGATGAGCAGCCGGGTGTCGCGGGTGGTGAGCACGCGCAGCTTCTCGCGCATGAGGTAGTACATCAGGCTGGAGCGGTGCTCCTGGGGCTCCATGTCGTCGGTGCGCTGACGGGCCTCGGCGATGCGGTTCACCGACACCGGGTGCGAACGCAGGTACTCGGGCATGTGCTTCGGGTCGGTGTAACGGTTATCCAGCTGCAGCTGCTCGAAAAAGCTCGCCATTGCCTCCGGGTCGAAACCGGAGCGCTGCAACAGCTGGATGCCGAGCCGGTCGGCCTCCTTCTCGTTGGCGCGCGTGAAATTGATGGCGTACTGCTGCTGACCGGCCATGACGGCGGTCAGCGCGGCCTGGCCGGCCTCGGGGTTGGCGGCGGCGGCGACGATGGCGCCCAGCATGGCGATGGCCATCGGCAGGCTCATTTTCGAGGCCGCCTCGATCATGCGGGCGCCATGGCGCTGGGTGACGTGGCAGATCTCGTGCGCCATCACCGCGGCCAGTTCGCTTTCATTGCGGGACTTGAGAATGAGGCCGCTGTGCGCACCGATGAAGCCCCCGGGCGCGGCGAAGGCATTGATGGAATCGGCTTCGACCAGGAAAAAGCGAAAGCCCCCGTCATAGCTGCTGTCGGCATTCGCTGCCAGCTTGTGGCCAAGGCCGCTGAACCATGTCTCGATTTCCGGATCATCGATGACCACGCCGTAGCGATAGGCCTCGCGCAGCATGCCCTCCCCGAGCCGCCGCTCCTGCTCCGGCGAGATGATGGAGCCGGCGGAATCGCCCATGTCAGGCAGATCCACCGCCGGCGCCGGCAGCGCCACGGACAGGGCCAGCCAGGCGACCAGGGCCAGGCGGGCAGGGGACAGGGGATTGCTGGAGCGTGTCATGGTTGTCCTGCCTTGGACCGGGACAGAACCGCCCGGTTCCGCGATGTTCGCGTGAATGATCGTCCCGTAAACAGGTGTCAAAGTCCATCCGGCGGGCTTGCCGTGCCCGGGCCAGCCGTTAGACTTCCCGGGCAGGTAACCACGGAAAACGGATTCGATATGAGCCAGCGCAACGCATTCTATGCCCAGTCCGGTGGCGTGACCGCCGTCATCAATGCCAGCGCCTGCGGCCTCATCGAGACCGCGCGCCGCCACACCGACCGCATCGGCAAGGTCCTGGCCGGGCGCAACGGCATCATCGGGGCCCTCACCGAGGAGCTGATCGACACCTCGCTGGAGTCCGGGGCCGACATCGCCGCCCTGAAGCACACGCCCTCGGGGGCCTTCGGGTCGTGCCGCTACAAGCTGAAGTCACTGGAGGAGAACCGGGCCGAGTACGAGCGCCTGATCGAGGTCTTCCGCGCCCATGACATCGGCTACTTCTTCTACAACGGTGGCGGCGACTCGGCCGACACCTGCCTGAAGGTCTCGCAGCTGTCCGCCCAGATGGGCTACCCGCTGCAGGCCATCCACGTGCCCAAGACCGTGGACAACGACCTGCCCATGACCGACGTATGCCCCGGCTTCGGCTCGGTCGCCAAGTACACGGCGGTGTCGGTGCGCGAGGCGAGTTTCGACGTCGCCTCCATGGCCAAGACCTCCACCAAGGTGTTCATCGCCGAGGTCATGGGCCGCCATGCCGGCTGGATCGCCGCCGCCGGCGGGCTCGCTTCGGACAGCGACTGCCCGCTGCCCATCATCATCCTGTTCCCGGAGATCACCTTCGACAAGGCGCGCTTTCTCGACCGCGTGAAGGAACTGGTGCAGACCCACGGCTACTGCTCGGTGGTGGTGTCCGAGGGCCTGAAGGGCCCGGATGGACGCTTCATGTCCGACCAGGGGCTGACCGACGCCTTCGGCCACGCTCAGCTCGGCGGGGTTGCACCGGTCATCGCCGCCGTGGTGAAAGAGGGGCTGGGCTACAAGTACCACTGGGCGGTGGCGGATTACCTGCAGCGCGCGGCCAGGCACATCGCCTCGGCCACCGACGTGGAACAGGCCTACGCCCTCGGGGCGGCGGCAGTGGATTTCGCCCTGGACGGCCGGAACGCCGTCATGCCCTGCATCGTGCGCACCGGCGAGGATCCCTACACCTGGCATGTCGGCGAGGCACCGCTGGCGGAAGTGGCCAACGTCGAGCGCAAGATGCCGCCGGAATTCATCACCGACGACGGCTTCGGCATCACCGAGGCCTGCCGCCGCTATCTCACGCCGCTGATCGCCGGCGAGGACTACCCGCCCTACCGCGGCGGGCTGCCGGACTACGTGCGCCTGCGCAATGAACTGGTGGCGAAGAAAACCGGTACCGACTTCACCCTGAAATAGGGGCAGCGGCTCCGGCGCGGCAGCGGCGCAGCATGAGCACCGCCGGCAGGAACAGCGCCGCGGCCGGCGGCAGCGGCACAACGAAGGCATCGTCGCTGTAGGTCACGAAGTCCAGGTCGAAGTAATCACGCTGCGAGCCGAACTCCACGGCCTGACCACGGGCGTAGGGGTTGGACGCCGAGGTGGCGGCAGCGCCGGAATTGAAGGTGAACTCGAGCACGTACCAGTCCTCCGGCGTGATGGCGACGGGCGCGAACCGGAACGCCGCCGTGCCTTCCCGGGTGCCGTCGGTGTCCAGCAGCAGCGCCGCTTCCACCAGCGGATCATTGGCGGCGTAGCCGAAATCCTCCTGGCTGCTGGCCTCGAACACCCGCAGGCTGACGTTGGTGGTGTAGTCGATTCCGGAATCCACGAAGCGCGCCACGCTGTAGAAGAACTGGTCCACGCCGGCGAGGTTGTCGGCGGTCGGCCGGAACGATTGCCGGGCGACGCCGGTAAAACCGCCACCGACTCCCGTCGTGGGGCCGAAACCCTGCTGATCGACGACCAGTGCCGCGCTGGCGGGCCCGGCACACAGGAACAGGGCGACAATGAACAGCATGGCTTTCAAGGGGAATCTCCATCGGCGAATGAATCAGGCGCGAGTGTGCCCATGGTGCGGGGACCCGGCAAGCAAGCTTGTCACATCCCGACGCCGGAGCGCGGCGGCAGGAGGATCCCCACCTGCGCCAGCAGCTGCGCCGTCTCGAACAGCGGCAGGCCCATGACGCCCGAATAGCTGCCATCGAGGTGCTCGATAAAACACGCCGCGATCCCCTGGATGGCGTAGGCGCCGGCCTTGTCGACCGGCTCCCCGGTGGCGACATAGGCGTCGATATCGGCGTCGCTGAGCGCGCGGAAACGCACCCGCGAGGTGCTCAGTGCGCTGTGCAGGCGTGCGCCGTCGGCCAGGGCCACGGCGGTCATTACCTCGTGGGTGCGGCCGGACAGCCGTCGCAGCATGGCCGCGGCGTGCTGGCTGTCGGCAGGCTTGCCGAGCACCTTGCCGTCGACGACCACGCTGGTGTCGGCCGCCAGCACCGGCGCGCGACCGTCTACCGGCAAAGCCTGCACTGCCGCGCGCGCCTTGTCGGCCGCCACGCGGGCGACGTAGGCCGCGGGCGCCTCGCCGGGGCGCACGGTTTCGTCCACCAGCACGTCCACGACGCGGAAAGCGATACCGGCCTGCTCGAGCAGTTCGCGCCGGCGCGGTGAGCGCGAGGCCAGCAGCAGGGCGGGAGTCGGCTCAGTCACGATGATAGGGATGGCCGGCGAGAATGGTGGCGGCACGGTAGAGCTGCTCGATGAGAATGACGCGCACCAGCGCATGCGGCAGGGTCAGCGGGGACAGCGACCAGCGTTGTTCGGCCTGGCGCTGCTGGGCGGCATCGACCCCGTCCGGGCCGCCGATCAGCAGGCACAATGGCCGGCCCTGCCGGCCCCAGACATCCAGCCGGCCGGCCAGGGCCCGGCTGTCCCAGCCCTCGCCGCGCTCGTCCAGCAGCACCCGGGTGGCACCGGCGGGAATGGCGCGATCGATACGCTCGGATTCCTGCGCCAGCCGCCGCGCGCTGTCCGGGCTGCCACCGATCGGCAGCTCCACCAGGCTCAGGCGGTAGGTCGCGGGCAGGCGCTGATGGTAGTCACGCCAGGCGGCCTGCACCCAGGCCGGCGGCTTGCGGCCGATGGTGATGACATCGATGCGCACGGGCGTGGCGCACTCAGCTGGCGGGCCGGCCGGAGCGGTTGGACGGATCCCAGAGTTTCTCCAGCTGGTAGAAGTCGCGGGCATCGGCCTGCATGGCGTGGACGATGACATCGCCGAGGTCGATGAGCACCCACTCGCCACTGGTCTCGCCCTCCACACCGAGTGGCCTCACCCCGGCGGCCTTGGCCTTCTGCACCACGCTGTCGGCGAGGGCGCGCACCTGGCGGTCGGAACGGCCGGTGGCGATGACCATGAAGTCGGTCATCGTGGTCAGGGGGCGGACGTCGATCGCGCGGATATCGAAGGCCTTGATGTCGTCCAGGGCCTCGACGACCAGATCGGCGAGTTGTTCAGGCTGCATCTCGGTAGAGTTTCTCGGCGTGGATGAATTCGAGCACGGGGCGGGGAGTCAGGAAGCTGGCGTCGCGCCGGGCGGCGATTATCGCACGGATGCCGGTAGCGGCAATGTCGAGCAGGGGCATGTCGGTGACGTGGATGTGCCCGGCGGGCCGACGGGCCAGCGCTGCCACATCCGCAGTCTCGCGTTCTGCCAGCATTTTCGCCAGTTCTCCGGTGCTGGTCAGGGCCGCGCCGGGCCGGCGTGCCACTGCGAGGTGGGCGAGGTCGGGCAGGGCCTGCCATTCGTGCCAGCCGGGCAGCCCGGCGAAGGCATCCATGCCAAGCAGCCACACCAGCGGTGTCGTGCCGACCTCGCGGCGCAGTTCTTCCAGGGTATCGACGGTGTAGGTGGGGCCGTCGCGCCGCAGCTCGCGGGCGTCGGTCACCAGGCCCGGGACGTCGGCAATCGCACGCTCGAGCATGGCCAGGCGCTGGGCGCCATCGGCACCGGGCGGCGGGCGCTGCCAGGGATCACCGGCCGGCAGCAGACGCACCTGGTCGAGGCCCAGGCGTTCCTTCATCTCCAGGGCCAGCCGCAGGTGACCGTGGTGGACCGGGTCGAAGGTGCCGCCAAGCAGGCCGATCACGAGGGCTTGCCCGGATCAGCCGCGGACGTGGCCGTCACCGAGCACGATGTACTTCACGGAGGTCAGCCCCTCCAGGCCCACCGGCCCCCGGGCGTGGAACTTGTCGGTGCTGATGCCGATCTCGGCACCGAGGCCGTACTCGAAGCCGTCGGCGAAGCGGGTCGAGGCATTGGCCATGACCGAGCTTGAGTCCACCTCGGCGAGGAAGCGCCGGACGCGCCCGTAATCCTGGGAGACGATGCAATCGGTGTGGTGCGAGCCGTAGCGGGTGATGTGCTGCATGGCTTCGTCGATATCGTTGACCGTCCGCACCGCCAGGATCGGGGCGAGGTACTCGGCATACCAGTCCTCTTCGGTGGCCGGCACGGCGCCCGCCCACAGCGCACAGCTGCGCTCGCAGCCACGAACCTCGACACCCTTGTCGGCCAGCAGCGGGCCGAGCCGCTCGGCGATGATCGGTGCCACGCGCTCGTGCACCAGCAGCGTCTCCATGGTGTTGCAGGTACCGTAGCGCTGCGTCTTGGCATTCAGGGCGATGGCCACGGCCTTGTCGAGATCGGCGCGATCATCGATGTAGACATGGCAGACACCGTCGAGGTGCTTGATGACCGGCATCCTCGCCTCGGCACTGACCCGCTCGATCAGGCCCTTGCCGCCACGCGGCACGATCACGTCGACGCACTCGTCCATGGCCAGCAGCGCGCTGACCGCGGCGCGATCGGTGGTGCCGATCACCTGCACGGCGGTGGCCGGAAGGCCGGCCTCCAGCAGCGCCTCGTGCAGGCACCGGGCAATGGCCAGGTTCGACTGCAGGGCCTCGGACCCACCGCGCAGGATGCAGGCGTTGCCGGACTTGACGCACAGGGCCGCGGCATCGGCGGTCACGTTGGGGCGCGACTCGTAGATGATGCCGACCACCCCCAGCGGGACCCGCATGCGCCCTACCTGGATGCCGCTGGGGCGGTAGCGGAGATCGGTGATCTCGCCGATGGGATCGGCCAGGGCCGCCACTTCGCGCAGGCCCGACGCCATGGCGGACACGCGGGCCGCATCCAGCGCCAGGCGATCCCGCAGGGCCGGGTCAAGGTTGCTGCCGGCGGCCATGTCGCGGGCGTTGGCCGCGAGGATCCTGTCGCTGTGGGCTTCGATGCGATCCGCGGCCGCGAGCAGGGCGCGGTTGCGCATGCCCGTGTCCGCGCGGGCGAGCGCCAGCGCCGCGGCGCGCGCCTCGGCGCCGAGGCTGCGTACGTAGGTATCGATGTCGGGTTCGGTCACGCTGTCTTCAACGCTTGCCATGGCCCTGTCCGCGCGTGGCTGTCAGATGGGAACAGATGCTTGGGTCTGGGCGCCGGCTTGTCAACCAAGCAGCGCCTTCTCGATGCCGGGGAGCCGATGGCCGGCCAGTGCCATGGTCAGCCAGGTGCATTCCTGCCAGGGGTCACCGCCGGTCATGCCCTTGCCGGTGCGTTCCAGCCGCGCCGCCAGCCGTGCCAGCCGCAACAGGCCATGACGTCGATGACGACGTATGGCGCCCTTCACCAGGGGCACACGCTTGTCCCAGACACGCTGGTCTCTCAGCGCAGTCGCCTCGCTGGCGCCGGCGGCCATGGCGCCCATGACGCCCACCAGCAAGCCGATCTCCCGCCCCAGCAACCAGCTCACACGTTGCGCCTCGACACCTTCGGCACGCAGGCCGCGCAGGATCCGCAGGGCGCGCGGGGACTCACCGGCGAGGGCCGCATCGGCCAGTTCGAACACATCATGCCGGGCACTGTCGGCGATGACTGACCGGGCCGTGTCGGCGTCCACGGTTGCAGTACCAACCAGCAACCGCAGCTTGTCCAGTTCCTGGGCGGCGGCCAGCATGTTGCCCTCGGAGCGTTCGGCGATGAGCGCGGCCGCATCCTCGGCGAGATCAAGACCGATACCGCCGGCGCGCGCCATCAGCCAGCCGGGCAGGCGCGCCGGTTCGATGTCGTAACAGCTGACCAGGGCACCCCGGCCGGCCAGGGCCTGGGCCCACTTGGCCTGCTGGGCGCGCTTGTCCAGGCGCGGGCAGACCACCAGCAGGACGTCTTCGCCACCGCTGTCCGCCGCCCAGGCGGCCAGGGCCTTGGCACCCTCGGTGCCGGGCTTGCCCGAGGGGATCCGCAGCTCCAGCAGGCGACGGCTGGAAAACAGTGACATCGCGCCGCTCTCGGCACCGAAGCCGTGCCAGTCGAAGCCGGCCTCCACGTGCATCACGACGCGCTCATCGATGCCCAGGCGGCGCGCCGCCGCACGCACGGCATCGACGCATTCGCTGACCTGCAGGGGTTCATCTCCGCAGATGAGGTAGGCGCCACGCAGCACGTCGCGGTCGAGTTCGTCGGTGAGGCGGTCAGCGCGCAGTTGCATGGGCCGGCCAGCGGTTCATTCCACGCTGAGGGATTCCAGCCGGTGCAGGATGGTCTCGGCGGCATCCTCGCGCAGTTCGTTGACCAGGATGCGCTCTTCCTCGAACTTGCCCAGCGCGGCGGTTTCATCGAACACGAAATCGCGCTGGAACAGGATGCGCTCAGAGTCGATCAGGGGCGTACCATCGCTCTTGCGGACCGACACCGACACCTCGTAGCTCATCTCGAACTCACGTACCTTGCCGGTGCGCGGGTCGACCGACAGCACACGGCGCTCGGTGCGTTCGCCGCTCACCGCGACCAGAACATCAGCGTCGGTGACCGAGAGGGTCGATCGCTGGCCCATCATCTGCAGCAGCCGGCGCAGCTGCGCCGCGAGTTGTGGCGCCGAGGTATCGCTGACGTGCACGCGCCCGAGGTCGACGTCGACCTGGCGCGACCCACGCAGCTGGAAACCGCAGGCGGTCAGGCAAAGCGCGAGTACGGTGACAGCCAGCAGGCGCGGAAGGTGCATGCCTTCAGGCCACCACGATGTTGACGAGCCGGCCGGGCACGACGATGACCTTGCGCACCTGGCCGGCCTCGACGAAGCGCGCCACGTTGTCGTCGGCCATGGCCGCCTGTTCGATGGACTCCCTGCTTGCATCGGCCGCCACCTCGATGTTGCCGCGCTTCTTGCCGTTGACCTGCACCACGAGCGCAACGGTATCACGGACCAGCGCCGCCTCGTCCGCCACCGGCCAGGGCGCATCGATAATCGCCTGGTCATGGCCCAGGGCGCGCCAGAGTTCATCGCAGACGTGCGGCGTGATGGGCGATAGCAGGAGCACCGCCGTTTCCAGGCCCTCCTGGCGCACGGCGCGGCTGTGCGCATCATCGCCCTGCATGGCGCCCAGGGTGTTCAGCATTTCGCGGACCTTGGCGATCGCGGTGTTGAAGGTATAGCGACGGCCGAGATCGTCCGCCACCTTGGCGATGGCCTCGTGCACGTCGCGGCGCACGGCACGCAGCGGCTCGGCGAGGCTGGCCGGGTCCACAGCTGCCACTGGTCCGCCGGTGACGTGCTCGTGCACCTGTCGCCACAGGCGCTTGAGAAAACGATGAGCCCCGTCCACAGCGCTGTCGGACCACTCCAGGGACTGCTCGGGCGGGGCGTCGGACATCATGAACAGGCGCACGGTGTCGGCACCGTAGGTTTCGATCATGGCCTGCGGGTCCACGGTGTTGCCCTTGGACTTGGACATCTTGCTGCCGTCCTTGAGCACCATGCCCTGGGTCAGCAGGCGCGCGAAGGGTTCGTCACCGTCCACCAGGCCGACATCGCGCATGAGCTTGTAGAAGAAGCGGGCGTACAGCAGATGCAGCACGGCATGCTCGATGCCTCCGACGTACTGGTCCACGGGCAGCCAGTAGCGGGCGCGCTCGTCGAGCATCGCGGTGTCGTTGTCCGGGCAGCAGAACCGCGCGTAGTACCAGGAGGATTCGAAAAAGGTGTCGAAGGTGTCGGTCTCGCGCTGCAGGACCTCGCCGCCCGGGCCGGGCACCTGGACGAAGGCCGGCATCTCCTTCAGCGGGGAACCGGCACCGGACAGGGCGACGTCCTCGGGCAGGCGCACCGGGAGATCCGCATCCGGGACCGGCTGCGGGCTGCCGGCCTCGTCGTAGAGCACCGGGATGGGACAGCCCCAGTAGCGCTGCCGGGACACGCCCCAGTCGCGCAGGCGATTGTTGATGCGACGCCGGCCAAGACCCTCGCGCTCGAGGCGATCGGCAATGGCCTGGAAGGCGGCATCGGAGCTCATGCCATCGTACTCACCGGAGTTCCGCAGCACACCCTTGGCGGTGAAGGCGGCCTGGTCGAAATCCGGCTCGCTGCCATCGTCCGGGAAGATGACCGGGCGGACGGGCAGGCCGAAAGCACGGGCGAATTCGAAATCGCGCTCATCGTGCGCTGGGACTGACATGATGGCGCCGGTGCCGTAACCCATCAGCACGAAATTGGCGGCCCAGACCGGCAGGGCCTCGCCGGTGACGGGGTTGATGGCGGTGACCCCCAGGTCCACACCACGCTTCTCCATGGTTTCCAGGCTGGCCTCGGAGACCCCGGTCTGGCGGCATTCGTCGATGAAGCGGGCGAGATCCGGGTTGTCCTGCGCCAGGGCGGTGGCCAGGGGATGCTCGGCGGCCACGGCCATGTAGGTCGCGCCCATGAGGGTATCCGGCCGCGTGGTGTAGATCGTCAGCGGCTCACCGTTGTGGCTCAGGCGGAACTCGGCCTCGACACCCTCGGAGCGGCCGATCCAGTTGCGCTGCATGGTGCGCACCGCCTCGGGCCAGTCCTCTAGGCGGTCGATGTCGTTGAGCAGTTCCTCGGCGTAGGCGGTGATGCGCACGAACCATTGCGGGATTTCCCGGCGCTCCACCACGGCACCGGAACGCCAGCCGCGGCCGTCGATGACCTGCTCGTTGGCGAGCACGGTCTGGTCGACCGGATCCCAGTTGACCACTGATGTTTTCTTGTACACCAGGCCCTTTTCGTACAGGCGGGTGAAGAACCACTGTTCCCAGCGGTAGTACGAGGGATCACAGGTGGCCAGCTCGCGATCCCAGTCATAGGCAAAGCCGAGGCGTTGCAGCTGGCCACGCATGTAGTCGATGTTCTCGCGCGTCCACTGCGCCGGCGGGACCCGGTTCTCCAGGGCGGCATTCTCGGCGGGCAGGCCGAAGGCGTCCCAGCCCATGGG